>NZ_JBFUHN010000031.1:0-70226 GCF_056402375.1 Variovorax sp. P4_B10
GGTGTGCTCTGCTCCGCGAATGTCCCCCGGCGCGGCCTAGGGCCGCATGCCTCCTCCTTTATTTCGCTGCGCAGAGCACACCATCGGCGTGATCGCTCAGAGCACTTGTTGATCGGCCGCAAACCGGCAGCGTGCCCTCGTGCACAGGGCACCGGGTGCTCCCCGCAGCGAAATAAAGGAGGAGGGGGCGCAGCCCCCGGGGGACATTCGCGGAGGGGAGTACCCGGTGGCCTGTGCACGCGCCCTGAACAACAGCGCCCCGAACAAAAGCCCCCCGAACAAAACCAACCCGCGGCACACCACGCGGTGGAGCACTGAGATGCGCTCTTGTCAACGGCCGACGCCGATTGCCCTTGCTGTCACTGTCCTGGTTGGCGCAACGTTGCTGGTGGCCGCCCAGCGCACGCACGCGACCGAGGCCGACACCAATACGCTGTTGCCCACCCAGGACCCTTGCGGCACCTGCGACCGCCCGCTCGCGCAAGCCACCGGCACCGTCGCGCCGCAGAGCCTGCCCGCGCCACCGCGGCCTGCCTCGGCGGCCGGTTCGTTCAAGCTCAACGACCTGCGGCTCAACGGCGTCAAGGCGCTGAGCAACGAAGAGCTGCAGTCGATCACTGCGCCCTACATCGGCCGCGATGTCACGCTGGCCGATCTCGAAGGGCTCGCGCAGGCGATCACCGCGCGCTACAAGGAGCGCGGCTATTTCCTCGCGCAGGCCGTGGTGCCGGTGCAGACCGTGCGCGACGGCATCGTCGAGATCAGCGTGATCGAAGGCCGCCTCGGCAAGGTCGATGTGGTGGTTGCGCCCGATGCGCCGATCAGCGAGGCGCGCGTGCGCGGCTTTCTCGCGCCGCTGCAGCCCGGCGAAGCGGTCAGCGCACCGGCCTATGAACGCTCGATGCTGCTGCTGTCGGACCAGCCCGGCGTCAAGGTGTCGTCGGGCCTGCAGGAAGGCACGCAGTCCGGCACCACCGATCTCTCGGTCGAAGTGGCGGCCGCGCCGCGCTGGGCCTTCACCGCCGAAGCCGACAACCACGGCACCAAGGAGTCGGGGCGTTTTCGCGTCGGCGGAACCGCGCGCTGGCTCAGCCCCTTCGGCATCGGCGACAACCTCGACATGCGCGTGATGGTGTCCGACAGCAATGCGCTGCAGTTCGGCCGCATTGCGTACGAGGCCCCCATCGGCACCGGCGGATGGCGCGCGGGCGTGGGCCTGTCGCGCGTGAGCTACGAGCTCGGCGGCCAGTTCGCGGAGCTCGAAGCGCAGGGTCGGGCCAACGTGCTCGACTTCTCGCTCAGCTATCCCCTGATCCGCCAGCGGCAGCAGAACCTGTTCCTGCGCCTGGGCGCCGACGTCAAGGACCTGACCGATGAAATGCGTGCGGCGGAGTTCACCTCGAAGAAGCGGGTGCACGGCCTCAGCGTCGGCTGGACCTGGGAGCGCCGCGACGAGGTGCTCGGCGGCGGCTACTGGGCCAGCTCCGGCACGCTGTACCACGGCGACCTCTCGATCCGCGATGCGCTGAGCCGGGAGTTCGACCAGGGCAGTTCGGGCCACCGCACCGAAGGCAGCTTCACCAAGCTGAGTTTCCAGCTCTCGCGGCTGCAGTCCATCATGCCGCGCCATTCGCTGTACCTGTCGGTCGGCGGCCAATGGGCCAGCAAGAACCTCGACGCCTCCGAAAAACTCGCGCTCGGCGGCGCGCGCGCGGTGCGCGCCTACCCCTCGGGCGAACTGCTGGTCGACCAGGGCGCGATCGGCACGGTCGAGTGGCGCTGGTCGTACGACGAGGAGCTCACGCCCTTCCTGTTCTACGACGCCGCACGCGGAAAGATCGTGCGCAACCCCACGCCCTTCGACGGCACCAACACCCACAGCCTGCGCGGCTACGGCGTCGGCCTGAGCTGGTCGCGGCCGGGCAATTTCTCGATCAATGCCACGCTCGCCTGGCGCGACGGCACGCGGCCGGCGCAGACCGATGGCGGTGGGCGCAATCCGCGCCTGTACGTGCAGCTCACCAAGGCGTTCTGACCATGAAGCAACGCAACCTCTCCCGTCCACGCCCGCATCGCCTCCACCTGCGGCCCATTGCGCTTTCGATCGCCTGCATGGGGATGGCATCGGCCTGGGCACAGGCGGTGGTCCCGCCCAACACCCTGCCGACGGGTTTTCTGCCCCTGGGCGGTGTCGTGGGCGTGCGTCCCGGCGATGCGGCCAACTCGATGGTCATCACGCAAGGCACGCAGCGCGCGATCGCGCAGTGGCAGTCTTTCTCCATCGGCAGGGATGCGCATGTGGATGTCAGGCAGCCATTGAGCACCAGCGTGTTGCTGAATCGCGTGGTGGGCGGCGACCTGTCGAACATCTCGGGCAAGCTCACGGCCAACGGCCATGTCTTTCTGATCAATCCCGGTGGCGTGCTGTTCACCGGCACTTCGAAGGTCAGCGTCGGCGGACTGGTGGCGTCGACGCTCGACATCGCCAACAGCAACTTCATGCCGGCCGGCATGGAGAACATGCCGTTCGGCAAGAGCGAGCAGCTGCTCTTCGTGGGGCCGGCGGGCAGCATGGCCCAGGTGAAGATAGAGAACGGCGCGTCGATCACCACCACATCGCCGGGCGGCACCGTGGCATTGCTCGGCGGCGTGGTGCGCAACGAGGGCGAGATCAACGTCGCGCGCGGCTCCGTGGGGCTGGTGTCGGCCAGCAAGGTCACGATGAACCTGGATTTCGACGGCGACGGGCTCACGACCTTCAAGGTGCCGCTCGATGGCCAGACCACCTTCAAGCTCGCGGAGGCGCAAGCCATCGACAAGACGACGACCGCGCAGCTCATGAACACCAGCAAGATCACGGCCGATGGCGGCCGTGTGGTGCTGATGGCGGCCGCGGCGGATGTGGACGCCAGGCAGCTGGTGGTGAGCCAGACCGGGGTGATCCGGGCCCGTTCGCTCTCCACGCGCAACGGCGAGATCGTGCTCGACACCGGCCGCACCGCGCTGAACACCAGCGAGATGCAACTGGGCGGCACGCTGGACGTGAGCGGCGGCGAGCCCGGCGTGGCCGGCGGCTCGATCACCGCACGTGCCGACTACATCCGTCTCGCGGGGCTCACCGTGGACGCCAGCGGCAGCCAGGGCGGGACCGTCTCGATGTCGGCCATCAACGCGGTGAACATGGCCCCCGACGCCACGATCCGCGCGGACGCCACGGGTGCGAACGGCGCCGGCGGCAAGGTCGACATCGACGCCCGCTACACGCACGTCTCCGGGGAGATTTCGGCGCGCGGCGCGGGCAGTGGCGATGGCGGCAAGATCACCACCACGGGCGGCCTGCTCGAAGTCACCGAGCTCGCACGCATCGATGCGGCGGGCGGCGCCACCGGTGCCAACGGCCTCTGGACCGTGGGCTCCCGCAGCACCCTCAACGTGGACAACACGGTGGCCGCCTACGACCCTGCCACCTACGGCGACAACGCCGACAGCACACGCGTCAGCGCCACGGCGATCGGCAACACGCTCGGCCGCTCGACCGACGTGAGGCTGCGCACCGGAACGAACGAAGGCGAGACCTACGACGTGGTGTTCCAGAACGACGCCAAGGTCGTGAAGTCGGAAGGCCGCGATGCGCGGCTGACGGTGGATTCGCTGCGCGATGTCCGCATGGACAGCGGCACGTCGATCGCATCGACCGCAGGCGCGCTCCATGTGGACCTCGATGCCAACGCCGGCAACAACGAAGCGGGCGGCGCGATCCGGCTGAGCGGCGCGGCCATCGAAACCAACGGCGGCAACATCCGCCTCTACGGGCAGGGCGATCCGCTCAACGGCTATGCCGTCGGCGGCATTGCAAGCACCGACGGCGGGCCGTACTTCGCCAACGCGGGCATCACGCTCACGGACAGCGCGCTCTCGACCTGCGCCATGGCGTCGGGCGCGTGCGGCGGCACCGGCGCCATCAGCCTGCGCGGCATGGGCACCAGCACGAGCGCTGGCGGCGACCCCAACTACTACGTGAGCGCAGGCGGCGTGCTGGTCGAAGGCAGCAGCCTCACCACCGGCGGCGGCAACATCGCCATCGACGGCAAGGGCGCCATCGGCGCCAGGGGCGTGGAACTCCGCAGCACCGAGGCGCAGGCCACCAAGCTCCAGACCGGCACGGGCGACGTGGCCATCGCGGGCAGCTCGCGCAGCTGGACAACAGACGACCCCGCCGCGGTGTATGGGAGCGAAGTGAGCTTCACCAGCACCTCGACGGTCAACGTGACGGTGCAGGCCCCCACCGGCGTATTGCTGAACGGCGCGACCATCAATGCGGGCGGGCGCGTCGGCATCGACGGCACCGGCGGCGATCTGCAGGGCCTCACCGCGAGCACCGCCTTCGTGACCTCGGCGGCAGCTGCCAACAACGGCACCGGCACCAGCTTCGCTGCAGGCGACGGCGTGCTCTTCAACGGCAGCATCTCGGCCGGCAACGGCCAGCAGGTGTCGATCGCGGGCACCGCCGGCGGCAAGGCCTTCACGGTCACCAACGCCGGCGTGACGCAGGGCCGGGATCCCACGGCCGTGACGGTCCTGATGGAGGCGGGCGACACCGTGCGCACCGAAGGCGGCCGGATCGCGATCGATGGCCGGGGTGGCGACGTGATCGTGGCGCGCGTGCTGAGCCGCGGCGAATTCGAGACGCCGCCGCAGGCCACCTCCGCGGTGCTCGATACCTCGAGCAGCACCGGCGCGGGCGGCACCGTGTCGGTCACCGGGCGCAACGTGCTGATCGACGACGTCTACGACATCCCCACCATCGACGCGAGCGGCGCCGGCCAGGCCGGCACCATCGACGTCCAGGGCAGCAATGCCGTGGCCCTCGGGGCCGGGGCCAGCCTCGTTGCCGATGCCCGTTCAGCCACCGGCAACGGCGGCACCGTGCGCGTGATCTCGGGCGATACGCTGCGCGCCTACGGCCGTCTTTCGGCACGCGGCGGCACGAACGGCGGCAACGGCGGAACGATCGAGACCTCGGCGCCGCACTTCGACCTGACGGGGGTGCGGGCCGACGCTTCGGCGCCCGTGGGCACCGCGGGCGCCTGGCTGATCGACCCCTACAACGTCAACATCGCACACGGCGTTGCCACGGGCAGCCTCACCGGCAATCCCTTCGACCCGCTGGCCAATTCCACCATCCAGGATGGCGACATCAACACGGCGCTCGACAAGGGCACCAGCGTGACGATCACCACCGGCACCGGCGGCAATGCGTTCGACGGCAACATCACCTTCGCCAAGGACGCCGCCATCGTGCGCTCCGTGGGCGGTGCAGCGCTGACCTTCCAGCTCGATGCGGCGCACGGCATCAGCGCCTTCAACAACAACCTGATCCAGTCCAACGCGGGTGCGCTCGACGTGGTTTTCAACGCGGGCGTGGGCGGGCWGGGCGGGTCGATCTTCTTCAACGGCACGATCAACACCAACGGCGGCAACGTCACGATGAATGCCGACAGCACCACCTCGGGGAGCTCGGCCATCCAGTTGACCAACACGAAGATCGACACGCGGACCACGGCGCTGGGCGATGCGGGCCCCGGCGGCTTCGTTCAGATCGCGGGCAAGCGCGGCGTGCCTCCTTTCTCGGCCTTCGGTGCGACGGTCGATCTCAACGGCGTCGATATCCAGACCAGCACCGGCGATGTGTCGATCTCCGGCATCGGCGCGGTGGGCGCCGGCGTTCGCATCGTCTCGGGCACGATACCGAGCCAGATTCTCACCACCAGCGGCGACATCCAGATCGTCGGCGTCGGCACCACACTGACGAGCAGCTTCGGATCCACGGCCGTCCAGAGCGTCGGGATCGACAACACGCTGGTGCGCAGCGTCGACGGCAGCATCGCCATCCGCGGCCTCGTGACGCCCGGTGCGCTCAGCGACAAGTCGGGCGGTGTGCTGCTGGCCAACAACGCGCTGGTCACCACGCTCGGCGTCGGCAGCATCGACATCGCGGGCGAATCGCAGGCCAACGGCACGGGCGTCACCATCGGCGCCGGCGCGCGGGTCGACGGCAACCGCAACGTGGTGCTGCGCGCCAGCAACGACGGGTCGGTCGATGCGCTGGTGATCGGCGGCACGGTGCGCGCGGGCAATGTGCTCGACCTGCGGCCCGGCGGCGTGGACACGGCGGGCAATGCGGTCGACCGCACGGCCAACCCCATCACGCTCGGTGGCACGGCCGCCACCGGTTTCGCGGTGTCGGCGGACGAGTTCACCCGCCTCGATGCGCCCACCATCGTGGCCGGCAGCAACGCGCATGCGGGCAACATCGATGTCGTCGGTCCGCTGAACCTGCCTTCGGCGCTGACGCTGCAGAACGGGGGCGGCGGCAACATCAACCTGGGCGGTGCGCTCACGGCGCCGAGGGTCGGACTGATCTCGCGCGGCAACATCACGCAGTCCGCCGGTGCGCCGATCACTGCGGGCACGCTGCTGGCGCGCTCCACCGGCGGCAGCGTGCTGCTCGACACGGCGCCCAACAACGTCAGCGCGGCCACCGTCGGCGGCGGCGCGGCCGGGGCCTTCCGCTATGTCGATGTCGACACCGTGCAACTGGGCTCGGTGGCCGTCACCGGCTTCGACGCCGCCGGCAATGCACCGCAGGTCGAGTCGGCCACGTCGATGGCAGCCGACACCGTGTTCGTGCGCACGCTGACCGGCGACCTGTTGCTGGGCACCAACGTGAGCAGCACGAGCGGCACCAACCTCGTGGCAGCCTCGCGCTTCCAGAACCTCGGCGCCTACACGATCACCGGCGCGCCGTGGCGGGTGTGGGCCGACACCTGGGTGGGGGAGAACCGCGGCGGACTGTTCGGCTCGGGGCTGCTGCCCAACCTCTACCACTGCGCGTACCTGGGACTGTGCACGGTGACGGTGTCGCCGGGCGACAACCACTTCATCTACGCGCAGCAGCCGGTGGCCACGGTGGTCATCGGCAATGCGAGCCGTCCGTTCGGCTTCCCGAATCCGCTGTTCAGCTACGGTATCGGCGGGTTGATCCTCGGCGACACGGGGGCGGGCTTCAGCGGCACCGTCGGAACGCTCGCCACGCGCCCGAGCCCTCCGGGCGCGTACCCGATCACCGGCAGCTTCACGTCGGCCGAGGGCTATGCAGTCAACGTGGTACCGGGGAACCTCGTGGTGACCGGGCTGCCCGACTTTCCGAAGGTCGACGTGCTGCGCGACCTGCCGGCCACCTGGGTCTACGACCGCAACATCGGCCCGCCACCGATCTGCTTCGCGACCGGGCCGCTCGAAGGCGACCGTGCCTCGCAGGGTGGCGACATCCTGGCGCGCGAATGGTCGCGCGTGCGTTCGCGGCCCAATCTCTCGAGTTGCGTGGACACCGAGAAGCGCAACGGGTGCGCGGACTTCTGAGGTCGTCTGCGGGCAATTCGGGGGTGCGCGCACAGGCCACCGGGTACTCCCCTCCGCGAATGTCCCCCGCTTCGCTCCTCCTTTATTTCGCTGCGGGGAGCACCCGGTGCCCTGTGCACGAGGGCACGCTGCTGGTTTGCGGCCGATCAACCAGTGCTCTGAGCGATCACGCCGCTCTTGCTCAGCCTCTCAGACGCCGCGTGCGCGGCGGTTGGACATCACCACGTTGTCCTTCGCGATGACCTGGCCTTCCTGCATCGCCGCGATCCACGCAGCGGTCGTTGTCACGGCCGCGAAGTTGCTGTGGAACACGACGCTGAAGACTCGGTGGATTTCCTCGGCGCTGACCTTGCCCGCCGCGTTCTCGTAGGGCAGGGCGCCGCTCGCGTCCGCCAGGAACTCCACGTTCAGGCCGCGGTGCATCGCCTCGTAGACGGTCGACGCATCGCAGTTCTGCGTCATGTAGCCGGCCACGCTCAGCGTGTCGATCTCGTGGCGGGCGAGCCAGTCGGCGAAGTCGGTGCCGGTGAAGACGCTCGGGAAAGTCTTGGTCACGAGGTGGTCGCGCGGCCGCTTCGCGATCTCCGGATGCAGCTGGCCGTTGTGGGTGTCGGCCTGGAACACCGGCGCGCCCTTGGGCGCGTGGTGGCGCACCACCACGACGGGCGTTCCAGCTGCGTGCGCGGCGTCCATGGCGCGGGTCACGTTGGGCAGCGTGTCCTCGATGGGCGGGTATTCGATCGGCAGGCCGCCGCCTTCGAAGTATTCGTTCTGCACGTCGATCACGACGAGGGCGCGGCGCAGTGCGGGGTTGCTCATGGTTCGGGTTCCTTCGGTTGTGTGGTTGGAGTGGCCCGATTCTTCGCTTTCGACGGCCTTGCCGAAAGTGGCCCGACAGCCAATCATCGATAAGATCAGGCCATGGCTCATCCGACCGCAGAAACCATCGCCGTCGTTGCCTTCGACGGCATCAGCCCTTTTCACCTGTCCGTGCCCTGCATGGTCTTCGGGGAAGACCGCACGGAGGCCGGCGAGCCGCGTTTCCGCATGCGCGTGTGCGCGCCGCAGCCGGGTCCGCTGCAGACCAACGCGGGTTTCACGCTGGTGGTGCCGCATGGCCTGGAGGCGATCCGCCGTGCGCAGATCGTGGTGGTGCCCTCGTGGCGCGACGACGGCCGGCCGGCGCCGCCGGCGCTGATCCGGGCACTGCAGGCGGCGCACCGGCGGGGCGCCACGGTGGTCGGGCTCTGCCTCGGCGCCTTCGTGCTGGCCGAGGCCGGCCTGCTCGACGGCCGCCCGGCGACGACGCACTGGCACCTGGCCGCGGCCTTCGCGAAGCAGTATCCGCAGGTGAAGCTGCAGCCCGAGGTGCTGTACGTCGACGACGGCGACGTGCTCACCTCGGCCGGCACGGCCGCGGGCATCGACTGCTGCCTGCACCTGCTGCGCGTGCGCTACGGCGCCGAGACGGCGAACCGCGCCGCACGGCGCATGGTGGTCGCGCCGCACCGGCAGGGCGGGCAGGCGCAGTACATCCAGCAGCCCATGCCGGCCACCGCCGAGCGCGATCGCCTCGCGCCGTTGCTGGAGTGGCTGGGCCGGCACCTCGATGTTCCGCATGCGCTGGACAACCTCGCACGGCGCGCGCTAATGAGCCGTCGCACCTTCACGCGGCGCTTTCGCGAATCCACCGGCACGACGGTGGGCCAGTGGATCCAGAACCAGCGCCTCGCGCTGGCCCAGCGGCTGCTCGAGACGACGGACCACCCGGTCGAGCGGGTGGCGACCGGCGCGGGCTTCGGCTCCGCCGTGTCGCTGCGAAAGCATTTCACGTCGGCGTTCAAGGTGTCGCCGACGGCGTACCGCAGGCAGTTCTCGCGGGCCGAAGAAGCGGCCTGAGCCGCAGTGAACTTCAGGCCACGTGCGCGTGCCGGCGCGTGGTGAGCAGCGCGCGCAGCTTGGCCGGCGGCACCGGCTTGGTCAGCAGCATCACGCCGCCATGGCGCAGTCGCTGCAGCACCTCGGGCCCGGTGGCGCCCGACACCAGCACCGCGAGCGCCTCGGGTTGCAGGCGCTTGGCGGCGTCGATCACGTCCACGCCGTCGCCATCGCCGGCCAGCTGCAGGTCGCACAGCACCGCATCGAAGCGGATGTCGCCGGTGCCCAGCCGCGCGATGGCTTCGGCGCCGGTGGTCACGCACTCCACCTCGCAGCCCCATTGCGTCAGCAGCGCACGGCTGCCGTCGAGGATGGCGGGGTCGTCGTCGACCACCAGGCAGCGCAGGCCGGCCAGCGGCGCGGGTGCCACGAGGACGGGCTCGGGCGGCACCACGTCGGCGGCGCGCGCCGCGGGCAGCGTGAAGGCGAAGGTGCTGCCCGCCTGCAAGGCCGAGCGCACGGTGATGCGGGTGCCGAGCAGCGTGGCGAGGCGCGCGCAGATCGCCAGCCCCAGCCCGAAACCCCGGCGCCGGTCGCGCTCGGTGTTGGCCACCTGGTAGAACTCCTCGAAGATGCGGCCCTGGTGGATCGGCGCAATGCCCACGCCGTTGTCGCGCACCTCGATGCGCACGCCGGCCGCGCTGCGCCGCGCGGCGATCAGCACCGTGCCGCCTTCGGGCGCATGCCGCAGCGCATTGGTCACGAGGTTGCCGACGATGCGCTGCAGCATCGCGGCATCGGTGCGCACCGCCAGGCCGCGGTCGCTCCAGCGCAGCCGAACGCGCGCCTCGATGGCGCTGGCGGCGTGCTGTGCATCGAGCTGGTCGAACAGGGCGGCCAGGGAGATCCGCGTGATGGCCGGTGTGAGCACCTGCGCATCGAGCCGCGAGATTTCGAGCAGGTCGTCGAGCAGCACGCCCATGAACTCGGTGCTCTCCTGCAGCCGCAGCACCGCCGGGCGTTGCGCCGCGGTGGCGGTCGGCAGCAGGCCGTCGATGAAGAGGCCCATGGCATGCAGCGGCTGGCGCAGGTCGTGGCTCGCGGCCGCGAGAAAGCGCGCGCGCGAGAGCGCGGCCTGCTCGGCCTCGGCCATGCGCTGCAGCGCGACGGCGGTGGCCTCGCGCACCCGCTCCTCGCTGACCTGGCGGTTGTGCTGCAGGCGCTCGGCCAGGCGGTCGATGTCGTGCGCGAGCACCGCGAGTTCGTGGGTGCCGCGCGTGCCGCCCTCGACCACCTCGCAGCGCATGTCGAAGTGGCCCGCCTCGAGCGCGGCCACCGTGCGCGAGACGCGCCGCAGCGGCCGTGCCACCGTGCGCGCCATGTGGCGCACCGAGGCCCAGGCGGCCAGCAGCGCCACCAGCGCGATGCCGACGCCGGCGATGAGCGAGCGGCTGCGCTCGTGCGCATAGGCGGTGGTGTCGCGGAAGGTCTGCACCAGGCCGATGGGCGTCTCGCCCGCCGCGGTGGAACCCGCGGGCGCGAAGGCGCTGGCGCGCGACGCCTCGCGCAGCGTGACCGGCGAGGTGAACGTGCGCAGCTGCGCGAGCGACTCGGTCTTGGGGCCGGCCGTGACGTAGACGCCCGCGCTGTTGCTGATCTCCACCCGTATCACCTGCCCGCCGCGCAGCGCGGCGTTGGCTACGTTCTGCAGCGCCGGCACGTCGCCGGCGTAGAGGCTCAGGTCGGACATGGCCGCCACCTGGCGCGCCACGGCCTGGCCTTCGGCGTCGAAGGCGGCTTCGAGGGTCTGCAGCCGGTTGTGCGTGAACCAGCCGGTGAGCGCGAGCGCCACCGCCGCGCAGGGCACCACGCCCAGTCGGAACAGGTCGCGCTGCAGGTTGCCGCGCACGATCAGCGCGTGCCCGTCACGTGGCTGCGCCGTGCTGTCGGATGGCGGCGTGTTCGCACCCTCCGCTGCGGCGGGTGCCGAGCCTTCAGAGGGGCGTGCGGTGCTCATCGGGTGGCCGCGAGCCGATCGGTCAGTTCCCGTTCCTCCGGCAGACGCAGGCCGAGTCCGCGTGCCACGGTCGCGTTGACGCGCACGGTGGCAGGCGTCGCCGCCTCCACCAGCGGGCCGCTGTTGCTGCCTGCGGCGGCCACCTTCTGGCTCAGCAGGCGCGCCTGCTGGGCGAGCTGCGACGGCGTCGAGACCGCTGCGGCCAGGCCACCCGAGCGCACCAGCCCCTCGCTGGCGCCGAACACCGGCAGGCCGGCGCCGGCACCGGCGCGCAGCACCGAGAGCGTGGCCGCCTGGTTGTCGCCGATCAGGTCGGGCAGCACCATCAATGCATCGCTCTGCGGCACGACGGTGCGCAAGGCGGCGGCGAGCGATCTGGCATCGGGCGCGTATTCGACCCGCACGTCCCAGGCCGGATTCGCGCCTTGTGCGGCGCGCAGCAGCTCGCGCACCAGCGGCTCCGATTCGGGTGTGGCGACCACGCCGATGCGGTGCTTCTGCGGCAGCACCGCGCCGATCAGCGCGAGCTGGTCGGCCATGGCCGGATCGCGCAGCAGCACGCCCACGCGCCGGTCGCCGCGCTTGAGGGCGGGGCTGCCGGCCTTCAGGGTTTCGTAGTCGAGCCGGCTCAGCATCGCGAGCACCAGCGGCTCCTGGCCCGGCCGCTCGACGGCGGCCCGCGCGGCGGCAATGCCCACCGCCATGGTGAGCCCCGCATCGGACGAGGGGCGCACGCTGCGCGTGCGAACGCCCGCATTGGCACGCTCGGGCTCGGCGCCGGCCGTCGTTTCCACGGTCTGCGGCGTGTCGCCGCCGGGCGAGAGACGCACCAGCTCGAACCTGCCGCCGGGCTCCTGGCTGGCGCGCAGCTGCTGCACGAACTCCGAATGCGCCGCGCTGTCGTCGCCCATCAGCACGGTGAGGCTGGCGGCCGCCGCGGCGCGGCTGCCCACGGAAAGGCCGGCAAGGCCGATCGCGATGCCCACGGTCATGCCGAAGGCCAGCACCGCGCGGGCAGCGCTGCGCAGTCTTCCAGGGAAGAGCGGGAGGGTGTGTTTTGCAGCAACGGACATGGGACTGCTTTTGCAGCAAGGGGCCATGACCCAATGTAAGGACGTGCCCTGCTTCGCGCGATAAGGCGGAGGGCTTATGTCAGCGCTTGCGGCCCCTTGCGAGTGTGACCAACCGCACAACGCGGCGGCCGCTCGGTCTATGTCCGATGGACTAGGCGTCGGCGTTCAGCAGCGCGGCCGCGCATTGGGCCTGGATCGCCTGGCGCAGCACGCGCGGCGCAACCGGCTTGTAGAGCACGGCGATGCCGGCGCTCGCCACCTCGCGCAGGCGGTCGGGCTTGGTCTCTCCGGTCACCAGCAGCCGCGCCGTGCCGGCACCGATGCCGCGCGGATGGCGCTCCAGCGCGGCGATCACGTCCAGCCCGTTGTCGCCGCCCTGCAGCAGCAGGTCGCTCACCACCACGTCGGGCGGCTGGTCCCAGATGTCGGCCAGGGCGAGCGCTTCGGCGCGGGTCTGCGCGGCCAGCACTTCGGCGCCCCAGTTGGTGAGCACCACGGACAGTCCTTCGAGGATGGTGCGCTCGTCGTCGATCACGAGGATGCGCAGGTTGGCCAGGCTGGCTTGCTCGTCGATGCCGGCGGCAGCGGGCGGTGCGGCCGGCGCCGGCAAGGCGGCCGGGGCCGAGCGCACCAGCACGCGCACGCAGGTGCCCTTGTGCAGCCTGGAGCTGAGTTCGACGCGCGTGTTGAGCAACTCGGCCAGGCGCTGCACGGTGGCCAGACCCAGTCCCATGCCGCGCGCGCCGCGCGCCGCCTGGCGGCCGGTGGGCTCCACCTGGTAGAACTCCTCGAACACCCGGGCCTGGTGCTGCATCGCGATGCCAACGCCGGTGTCGACCACGTCGATGCGCACGCCCTTGCCGCGGCGCCGCGCGCCGATCAGCACGCCACCCTCGATGGTGTGGCGCAGCGAGTTCGACACCAAGTTGTTCAGGATGCGCGAGAGCATCACGTAGTCGCAGCGCACCCAGAGCTCGGTCTTGCGCGCCACCAGCCGCAGGCCCTGCTGCTCGGCCACCGGTCGGAAGTTGCGGCTGATCTCGTCGAAGAGGCTGTCGAGCGGAAAGTCGRCCCACTGCGGCTGCAGCACGCCCGCGTCGAGCTGCGACAGGTTGAGCAGTTCCGAGAACAGGCGGTCGAGCGACTCGACGCATTCGCGGATGTGGCCGATGCGCTGCAGCCGCACCGGGTCGGTCTCGCCGTTGGCCAGGCCATCGGAGAACAGGGTCAGCGCATGCAGCGGCTGGCGCAGGTCGTGGCTGGCGGCGGCCAGCAGGCGGGTCTTGGCCTGGCTCGCGACCTCCAGCTGCTGGTTCTTGCGGGCCAGTTCGGCCGTGGCTTCGTTGATGCGGCTTTGCAGCAGCCGGCGGCTCTCGGCGAGCGCGCGGGCTGCCTGGTTGAAGCCGTGCTGCAGGTGCCGCACCTCGGAGGTGCCCTCGATGGCCACGCTCGCGTCCTCGCCCGCGCCCAGGCGGTCGACCGCGTCGCCGAGCGCTCGGATCGGCTCGCTGATGCGCCGCGCCGCCCACCAGCCCGCCAGGCCGACGCCCACCAGGCTGATGGCCAGCACGAGCACCACGTTGAACCAGACCGAGCGCCGGGCGCTCTGCACCGCGTCGAGGCTGATCTCGACCATCACCTTGCCGTTGTGCCGGCCATCGTCGGCGACGACCGGCACCACCACCTGCAGGCCCTCGCCGCGCGCGCGGTCGGCGGTTTCGGAGTTGGCCACGATCTCGCCGTCTTCCGTCCAGATCTGCACCTGCTGCACATGCGGCTGGTAGGTGCCCGACTGGGCCGTGCGCGCCAGCGCGCGTCGGTCCATGCGCGCCAGCGGGGCCTGCGCCACCGTGGCCACCTGCAGTGCCACGGTCTGCGCGTTGGCGCGCATCAGCTCGGTGAGGCTGCCCAGGTGCTGGCGGGTCAGCACGGCAATCGCCGCCAGCGTCGCCGCGGTCGCCGGCACCAGCGCCAGCAGGATCAGCTGCTGGGCGAAAGTGAGGCGGGCAAGCCCACGGAGGAAGCGGAGGTTCCAGTTCATTGATGCATCGGACGCATGAGGGCCGAGCTTATGAGGCTTCCCCGGAACATGGAAGACATGAAAAACATCACGAAAAATGCCTTTATTTGATATGTAATGGCGTCCGCGTCGTTCATGTTAGACCCGTCGGTTCGCCGCGGCCCATGTCTTTCGGTCCAAAAATGCAGGCCCCCTTGCGTCGCTTCGCCCATGTTGTTGCCGTCTTTCTTCGCGCTGCGTCCTTGGCGCTGCTCGTGGGTTTGCCATGGATGGCTGCGGCGCAGACGGCCCCGTCGGATGCGGTGCGTTTCGGAATCCTGCCGCTCGGCGGCGCCTTCGAATCGCGCAGCGACTGGGATCCGCTGCTGGCCGAGTTGAGCCGCGCCATCGGTCGGCCGGTGAGCGTGCTGTCGGTGAACTCGTACGAGGCGCTGGAGCAGGCCATCCAGCGCGACGAGGTCGACATGGCCTTCCTCTCGGGAAAGATGGCGCTCGACGCCGTCACGCAGCGCCGCATGAAGGTGGTGGCGCAGGTCGTGCGGCACGACGGGCTGCCCGGCTACCGCGCGCTGCTGCTGACCCGCAAGACACCGCCCCTGAATTCGCTGAAGAACCTGCTGGACCAGCCGGAGCGCTGGCGCCTCGCGCGCGGCGAGAAGCAGTCGGTGTCGGGCTTCATCGTGCCGCAGCTGCAGCTCTTTCTGCCGAACCACATCGCGATGGAGACGCGCTTCCTGAGCGAGATCGTCGGCACCCACCAGGCCACTGCGCTGGCCGTGGCCAACAGCGAGGCCGACGTCGCCACCAACAACTCGGCCGACTTCGAGCGCTTCAAGCAGCGCTTCCCGGCCGAGGCGCAGCGCCTGCAGGTGCTGTGGGAGTCGGACCTCATCCCGCATGCGCAGATCGTGGTGCGGCGCGAATACCCGCCCGAGCTGCGCAACCGTGTGCAGGCTTTCCTGACCGGCTACGGCCGCGCCAAGGGGCCGCGCGGCGACACCGAGCGCCTGGTGCTCAAGTCGCTGCACGACCTCGCCGGCTTCGTGGCGGCCGACAACAGCTCGCTGCAGCCGGCGGCCAAGCTGGCCTACCAGCTGGCCAAGCAGAATGCCATGACGGCCCAGTGGGTGAACGACGCCGCGCGGCAGGCCCGGCTGCAGCGCATCGAGAGCGGCTATGCTGAACAGGTCAGCGTGCTCAAAGATGCGACTCCCTGAGATGACACCTTGCTTTTCTGTTCGTCGCGTTGTGCTTGAGATTCGTTGTTCAGGGCGCGCTCACGCCGACGGTGTGCGCAGCGAAGCGAATGTCCCCCGGCGCGGCCTAGGGCCGCGGGCCTCCTCCTTTATTTCGCTGCGCAGAGCACACCGCCAGCGTGATCGCTCAGCGCACTGGTTGATCGGCTCGCACAAGCGCTGTGCCCTCGTGCACAGGGCACCGGGTGCTCCCCGCAGCGAAATAAAGGAGGAGCGAAGCGGGGGACATTCGCGGAGGGGAGCACCCGGTGTCCTGTGCACGCACCCCGAACCCGCGCACCCCGAAAAACGCCCTCCGCAACACAATACGCAGCGAAGCGACTGACATGTTCCCCCGGTTCAAGCGACTGCTGGCGGTAACGCTGGCCTTCGGCGGCTTCGTCGCCGCTGCCACTGTGCCGGTCCTGCCATCGCCGGCCCTGGCGCAAGGCGTCAACGCCGCCGCGCCCGAGAAGGCCGCCCCGTCTCTCCAGTCGATCCGCTTCGGCGTGCTGCCGCTGGGCGGCACCGTCGAATCGCGCGCCCTGTGGACGCCGCTGATGGCCGACATGAGCCGCGCCCTCGGCATTCCGGTCAATGCGCACTCGGTGCCCTCGTACGAGGAACTCGACCGCGCCATCGGCCGCGACGAAATCGACATGGCCTTTCTCTCGGCCAAGATGGCGCTCGATGCGGTGATGCAGCGGCGCATGAAGGTGGTGGCGCAGATCGCGCGGCGGCCCGGCATGCCCGAGCACCGCGCCGTGCTGCTGGCGCGCAAGACCGGACCGCTCAACACCCTGGAAGGCATGCTCGCCGATCCCGAGCGCTGGCGGCTCGCGCGCGGCGACAGCCGGTCGGTGACAGGGTTCATCGTGCCGCAGAGCCAGTTCTTCCTGCCCCACAAGATCGAGATGGAGACGCGCTTCCGCAGCGAATTCGTCGGGACCCACCAGGCCACCGCGCTGGCCGTGGCGAACGGCGATGCGGACGTGGCCACCAACAACACCACCGACTTCGAGCGCTTCCGGGAGCAGTTCCCGGTCGAGGCCGAGCGGCTGCAGATCATCTGGGAGTCCGAGCCGCCGCCCGGCGCCCCGATGGTGGTGCGGCGCAACTACTCGCCCGAGTTCCAGGCGAAGCTGCAGGCTTTCCTGGTCGGCTACGGACAGGGCAAGGGCCCGCGCGCCGAGGCCGAGCGCGAGGTGCTGAAGAGCCTGCGCGCAGCCTACGGCTACGCCGTGGCCGACGACAGCGCGCTGCTGCCCCAGGCGAGGCTCGAATACCAGCTCGGCAAACAGCGCGCGATGGCCGCCTCGTGGGTGAACGAGGCGGCGCGCACGCAGCGGCTGCAGCGCATCGAGAAGGCGTACGCGGAGCAGGTCGAGACCTTGCGTGCGGCTGCGCGCTGACTGTTCGGGACCGCGCACCTAGTCCCTTCGCCGTAGCTCCAAACCCCTCCATCTAGGCCATTAGGCGGATTTGCCCGCCGCCCGCCGCGCCGGAAACTTCGTGTTTCTTTCAGGCACCCTTGCCGTTGACGGAGTGCGGATGAGTTGGCGAACAAAAGTGGTCTGGAGCGAGGGGATGCTGTTGCAGCCTCAGCACCTGCAGCAAAGCGAGCGTCATGCCGATCATGCGCGGCATGTGCTCTTGCGTTCGACCACCCCCTATGCCTGGGGATTCGCCGAACTCGAAATCGACCAGGCCGCGCTCACGCTGGGCAAGCTCGCGCTGGTGCGCGCGGTCGGCATCTTCGGCGACGGCACGGTGTTCGACATGCCGGCGGTCGACCCGCTGCCCGAACCCATCGACATTCCTTCGTCCATGCGCGACGAGGCCGTCGTGCTCGCGCTGCCCCTGCGCCGTGCCGGTGCGCGCGAGGCCGACGCCGAAGACTATGAAGAGCTGGTGCGCCACCGCGTGCTCGAATCCGAAGTGCCGGATTCCAATACCGCCGGCGAGCGCACCGCCATGTTGCAGCTGGGCCAGCTCCACACGCGCCTGATGCGCGCCAGCGAGGCCACCGACGCCTGGACCACGATGGGCGTGGCCCGCGTGGTCGAGCGCCGCGTCGACAACCAGGTGCAGCTCGACCGCGCGATGCTGCCGCCGCTGCTCGACGTGGCGGGCCATGCGGTGATCCGCGCCTGGCTCGACGAGCTGCTGGGCCTGCTGCGCCAGCGCGGCGAGGCGCTGGCCGGCCGCATGACGCAGGGCGGCACCGGGGGCGTGGCCGAGATCGCCGACTTCATGCTGCTGCAGGCGGTGAACCGCAACGAGGCCGTCTTCGCGCACCTCGCCAAGAGCGCGATGCTGCACCCGCAGCATTTCTTCGAGCATGCGCTCGGGCTGGCCGGCGACCTGTCCAGCTTCCGCGACTCGCGCCGCGTGGCGCGCTTCGGTCCGTACATCCACGACGACCTCGCGCTGAGCTTCCGCCCGGTGATGGACGACCTGCGCCGCAGCCTCTCGATGGTGTTCGAACAATCGGCCATCCGCATCGAGCTGCACGACCGCAAGCACGGCGTGCGCGTGGCGATGGTGACCGACGTCGAACTGCAGCGCAAGGCGACCTTCGTGCTCGCGGTGAGTGCGAGCATGCCGAGCGAAGCGCTGCGCGCGCGCTTTCCGACGCAGGTCAAGATCGGCCCGGTCGAGCGCATCCGCGACCTCGTCAACCTGGCCTTGCCGGGCGTCACCTTGACGCCGATGCCGGTCGCACCGCGCCAGATTCCTTTCCACACGGGCGCCAACTACTTCGAACTCGAAACGCGCAACAGCGACCTGTGGCGCCAGCTCGAGCAATCCGGCGGCATCGCGATGCACATCGCCGGCGACTTCCCGGGCTTGGACCTCGCGTTCTGGGCCATTCGTTCCTAGCCACATCCGGCCGACGGAAACGGAACACCATCATGAGCACACCTCCCGACCCCTTCGCCGCCTTCGAGTCGGAACGCACGGTCATCAAGCCCAAGCCGCGCACGCCGGGCGGAACGCCGCCGGCCGCGGCGCCCGCGCCTTTCTTCGGCGGCGCCGAGCCGACGCCCGCCGCCGAGGTCGGCGAGATCGGCCTGCTCAACCCGCTGGTGTCGGCCGCCGGCAAGCTGCTGGTGCTGATCGGCAAGCTGCGCAACCTCGCGCAGCCGCCCAATGTGCCGGCGCTGCGTGCCTCCACCGCCGACGCGGTGAACCAGTTCGACGCCAGCGCGCGGCGCTCGGGCGTCAGCAACGAGTCGGTGCTCGCCGCGCGCTACGTGCTGTGCACTGCGCTCGACGAGGCCGTGGCCAACACGCCCTGGGGCGTGCAGGCCGGCTGGAACAAGCAGAGCCTGCTGGTGCAGTTTCACAACGAGACCTGGGGCGGCGAAAAAGTGTTCCAGCTGCTCGCCAAGCTCGCGCAGGACGTGCCCACGCACCGCCAGCTGCTGGAGCTGATCTACAGCGTGCTCGCGCTCGGCTTCGAAGGCCGCTACCGCGTGGTCGACAACGGCCGCGCGCAGCTCGACTCGGTGCGCCAGCGCCTGGCCGACCTGATCGCCAAGGACCGTCCCCAGCTCGAACCCGAACTCTCGCCGCACTGGCGCGGGCAGGGCGCGGGCACGGTGCGGCTGCGCGAATCGCTGCCGCTGTGGGTGTTCGCAGCGGGCTTCGCGTTCCTGCTCGCGCTGGCCTGGGTCGGCATGCGGCTCATGCTGAACAACCGCTCCGACACCACCTACGCGGCCGTCTCGGGCCTGCGCGTGCCCAACATCCAGATCGCGCCGCCGGCGCCGCCCGCGAAGACGCCGCGCCTCGCGCGCTTCCTCGAACCCGAGGTCAAGCAAGGGCTGGTCACCGTGACCGACGAGGCCGACCGCAGCGTGGTGCGGCTGCGCGGCGATTCCTTCTTCGGCTCCGGCAGCGCCGAGCCGATGGCCGCTTCGCTGCCGGTGCTGCGCCGCATCGGCCAGGCGCTGGCCGAGGTGAAGGGCGAGGTGCTGATCACCGGCCACTCCGACAACCAGCCGATCCGTTCGCTGCGCTATCCGTCCAACTGGCATCTCTCGGCCGCGCGGGCCGATGCGGTGAAGGGCGCGCTCACCACGCTGGTCGATCCGGCGCGCATGCGCTCCGACGGTAAGGCCGACGCCGAGCCGGTGGCCGCCAACGACACGCCGGCCAACCGGGCGCGCAACCGCCGCGTCGACATCGTCCTGCTGACCGAACCCGAACGGGTCGCTGCCGACACAGGAGCGACGAAATGATCAAGAAAATCTTCGGCTTCCTGTTCAGCCCGGTGCTGCTGACCATCCTGGCGCTGATCGTCGTCGCGCTGCTGATCTGGTGGATCGGCCCGCTGGTGAAGATCGGCTCGCTCGCGCCGCTCGAAAGCGAGATGGTGCGCTGGCTGCTGATCGGCGCCATCGTGCTGATGGTGGTGCTGCGCATGCTGTGGCGGCGCTGGCGCGCACGCCGTGCGAGCCAGCACCTGACAGATGGGCTCATGAAGGCGCCGGCCGCCAAGACGGATGCGCCCGGCGCACCTGGCAGTGGCGAGCAGAAGATCCTCGACACCCGTTTCAGCGAAGCCGTCGCCACCTTGAAGCAGATGCGCCTGCATGCGGCCRGCAAGAAGCCCGGCTGGCGCGACTGGCTCTCGATCTCGGGCGGCAGCTATCTCTACGACCTGCCGTGGTACGTCTTCATCGGCGCACCGGGCGCGGGCAAGACCACCGCACTGGTCAACTCGGGCCTGTCGTTCCCGCTCGCCGAGAAGTTCGGTCCGGGTGCGATCCGCGGCGTCGGCGGCACACGCAACTGCGACTGGTGGTTCACCGACGAGGCGGTGCTGATCGACACCGCCGGCCGCTACACCACGCAGGACAGCCACCAGACCGAAGACAAGAGCGCATGGGAGGGCTTCCTGGGCCTGCTCAAGAAGGCGCGTCCGCGCCGGCCGCTCAACGGCGTGTTCCTGACCGTGAGCGTGGACTACCTGCTGAGCCAGGGCCCCGAGCAGCGCACGCAGCTCGCCGCGTCGATCCGCGCGCGCCTGCTCGAACTCGATTCGAAGCTCACCACGCGGCTGCCGGTGTACGTGCTCGTCACCAAGAGCGACCTGCTCTACGGCTTCACCGACTACTTCGACGACCTCGGCAAGGAACAGCGCGCGCAGGTCTTCGGCTTCACGCTGCCCGCCGAAGAGAACGTGCAGCTCGACGAAAAGGGCCTCTCCACCGCCTTCCATCGCGAGTTCGCGCTGCTGCACAACCGCGTCAACGACGGTCTCATCGCGCGCATGCAGCGCGAGACCGACGGCACGCGCCGCGCGGCGATCTTCGGTTTTCCGGCGCAGTTCGGCTCCATCGGCTCGCTGTTGTCCGACCTGCTCGACCAGGTGTTCACCGGCTCGCGCTTCGCGCAGCCGCCCTGGGTGCGCGGCGTGTACTTCACCAGCGGCACGCAGGAGGGCAGCCCGATCGACCGCGTGATGGGCAGCCTGGCGCGCAGCTTCGGCATCGAGCGCGCGATGCTCGCGCCGCAGAAGAGCAGCGGCCGCAGCTACTTCCTCACCTCGCTGCTGCGCGACGTGGTGTTTCCCGAGCAGCGCCTCGCGGGCGCCGACGTGAAGCTGGAGCGCCGCCGCCACCTGCTGCGCATGACGGGCGTGGCCGCGATGACGCTGGTCACCATCGGTCTCCTGGCCGGCTGGGGCTACAGCACGTACCGGAACATGGACTACCTGAAGTCGGTCGAGGCCCGTGCCGTGCCTGCACAGAAGATGCTGGCGAACCTGCCTGTGCAGCTGCAGAACCTGGTCGAGGTCGCGCCCGTGATGCAGGGCCTGCGCGACATCTGGAAGACACCCGAGAACCGCCAGGGCGACGAGCCGCTCTCGATGACGCTGGGCCTCTACCAGGGCGACAAGCTCGACGCCGCTGCCATGCTCACGCACCAGCGCGCGCTCAACGACGTCTTCCTGCCGCAGATCGCCAAGCGCATCGAAGACCAGCTTCGCACTGCGCAGAAGGACAACCTCGAGTACACCTACGAAGCGCTCAAGAGCTACCTGATGCTCTACCAGCCCGAGCACTTCGACCCCGAGGCGCTCAAGGCCTGGATCACGCTCGACTGGGCGCGCAGCCTGGACCGCGGCATTCCCGAAGACCAGCGCAAGGCGCTCGAAGACCAGCTCGACGTGCTCATTGCGCAAGGCCCGCCGCGCTCGCCGCTCAAGATGGACGAGAACCTGGTGCGCAGCGTGCGCGCCGTGCTCGCGAGCTATCCGCTGGAGCAGCGCGTGTTCAGCCGCCTGAAGCGCCAGCGCGCAACCAAGGACATCCCGGCCTTCAGCGTGGCCACCGCCGCCGGCCCCTCCGCGCCGCTGGTGTTCGAACGCATCAGCGGCAAGCCGCTGACCGAAGGCGTGCCGGGCATGTTCACCTACGACGGCTATCACAAGCGCTTCCAGAACGAGGTCACGGTGCTCACCGGCCTGCTCGCGGCGGAAGACCCGTGGGTGCTCGGCCAGGACAAGGGCGCCGCCGACCGGCTGCGCGACGTGGCCGCGCTCGGCGCGCTGACCGACCGCGTGCGCCGCCTCTACCTCGCGGAGTACGTGAAGCAGTGGGAAGCGCTGCTCGCCGATGTGCGGCTGATCCGCGCCAGCGGCCTGGAGAAGAACATCGAGGCCGCGCGCATTCTCTCGGGCGTGAGCTCGCCGCTCGCCAACTTCCTGCGCGCCGTGGTCAAGGAGACCACGCTGATTCCGTCCGACCAACCGAAGGACGTGGTGAGCAAGGCCACCGCCACCGTCGCCAGCACGCGCAAGGGCCTCGAAGACCTGTTCGGCGGCGACCCGAACAAGCCGGTGGCCAGCGGCAAGCGCATCGAGAGCATCGTCGACGACCGCTTCGAGCCGCTGCGCCGCCTCGTCACCGCCGCGGCGCCGGGCCAGCCTGCGCCCCTCGACGATGCGCTGAAGCTCTTCAACGAGGTGTACGTGTACCTCAACGCGGTCGACACGGCCGTGAAGGGCCGTACCTCGCCGCCGCCCGGCGACGTGGCGGGCAAGCTCAAGGCCGACGCCGGCCGCCTGCCCGAGCCGGTGCGCTCGATGGTCGAGAACCTCAGCCAGTCGGGCGCCGCCCAGGCGCAGGTGGCCGAACGCGGCAACCTGAGCCAGGACCTGCGGCCGGTGACCGAGTTCTGCACGCGGGCCATCGCGGGCCGCTACCCGTTCTCTCCGACGAGCAAGCGCGACGTGCTGCCCGAGGACTTCGGCCAGATGTTCGGCGCCGGCGGCCTGATGGACGACTTCTTCCAGAAGCGCCTCGCTGCGCTGGTCGACACCAGCACGCGGCCGTGGCGCTACAAGCCCGTGGCCGAACGCGGTGCGATCACCACGCAGGCGCTGGCGCAGTTCGAGCGTGCCGCGCGCATCAAGGACATCTTCTTCCGCGCCGGTGGCCGTGGCCCGTCGATGCGGCTGGACTTCAAGCCGGTGGAGATGGACGCGGGCATCACCCAGTTCATCCTCGATGTCGACGGCCAGCTCGTGAAGTACGCGCACGGTCCCGTGGTGCCGATGGCCGTGCAGTGGCCCGGGCCGAAGGGCAGCAACCAAGTGCGCATCCAGGTGAGCCCGCCTTCGGCCACCGGCAGCTCGGGGTCGGCGGTCGATGGGCCGTGGGCCTTGTTCCGTGCGCTCGACGACGGCCAGCTCGAAGCCGGCGATGCGCCCGAGAAGTTTTTCATCACCTTCCAGATCGGCGCCCGCAAGACGCGCTTCGAGGTGACGACGAACAGCGTGCAGCATCCGATCCGGTTGCGCGAGCTGCGGGAGTTTTCCTGTCCGGAGGGGCTGTGAGCCTGGCCTCTTCTCCGCCGTCCCTGTTTGCCTCTGCCGAATTGCCCGGGTGGTTCGGCAAGCTGCCGGGCATGGGGGACTTTGCGCACCGGCGCCTGCCCGAGTCGTTTCGCTCCGTGTGGGATCCGTGGCTGCAGCGCGGCATGGCGCGGCTGCGGGACCGGCATGCGGACTGGACGTCGCATTACCTCGAGGCGCCGATCTGGTGCTTTGCGCTCGGGCCGCAGGTGGTGGGGGCGCGGGCGTGGATCGGGGTGTTGATGCCTTCCGTCGATGGGGTGGGGCGGTACTTTCCGTTCACGCTGGCCGTCGAGCTGGGAGACGAGGTTTCCGATGCGCTCCAGGGGGAGGCGCTGGTTGCTGCGCTGCACTGGTGGGCGCTGGGGACGCAGGCTGCGCTGGAGGGGCTGGATGGGGATCTGGATGCGCTGCGGTTCGATGCGGTGCTGGGGCGGTTGTTCGTCTCCCCCGCTGGCGAGGCTGCCGTAGGCGTCGAGTCGCTGGCGCTGCCGGGGGCGGGGGCTTCGTTGTGGTTGGGGGATCCCGCTGTCGAGGGCGGGGTTCGGATGCTGGCGACCGGGTTGCCCCGGGATGCGCAGTTCGACGCATTGTTCTTGGGGAGCGGGGAATGAGGGGAGCCACTCGTTGTCTTTCACCTGAAGGCGTTCAGACGGCAGGAGCAGGTCGATGACCGACAACGCCCCGCCGCCGGAAGACGACCGCACCCGCGTCGTGTCGCGCCCCGCGCAGCCGACAGGCGGCGGCGACACCGGTGCAACCGTCATCACCGCCGGCACGACAAGCCTGCCCGGCGTCCCTGTCCCGGTGACAAGCCCCGCCACGGGCACGCACGAAGCAGGCCTCTTGCCAGTAGGCAGCCGCCTCGCGGAATTCGAAATCACGAGAGTCATCGGCCAGGGCGGCTTCGGCGTCGTCTACGAAGCCTGGGACCACGCGCTGGAACGCGTCGTCGCCATCAAGGAGTACCTCCCGACGTCGCTCTCCACAAGACAGCAGGACGGCACCGTCGCCCCCCTGTCGGAACGGCACAGGGAAACCTTCGACCTCGGCATGCGCAGCTTCATCAACGAAGCCCGCCTCCTCGCCCAGTTCGACCACCCGTCCCTCCTCAAGGTCTACAGGTTCTGGCAGGAGCGAGGCACCACCTACATGGTGATGCCCTTCTACCGCGGCGACACCCTGAGGGAAGCACTGGTCTCCATCCCCGCAGGCGTGGACGAAGCCTGGCTCATCCRCATCATGGACGGCGTCACGCAGGCGCTGGCCGTGATGCACAACGCCAACTGCTACCACCGCGACATCGCCCCCGACAACATCATCCTGCTCGAAGGCTCCGGCCGCCCGGTGGTGCTCGACTTCGGCGCCGCGCGCCGCGTGATCACCGACAAGACGCAGGCGATCACCGTCATCCTCAAGCCCGGCTACGCGCCCATCGAGCAGTACGCCGAGATGCCCGACATGTCGCAGGGCGCGTGGACCGATGTCTATGCGCTCGCGGCCGTGATGCACGTGGCTGTGTGCGGGCGCGCGCCGCCGCCTTCGGTGGCGCGGCTCCTGTCCGACAGCTACGTGCCGCTCGCGGGCAACGAGATCCTGCGCCAGCGCTACAGCCTGCGGCTGCTGCAGGCGATCGATGCGGGTCTGGGCGTGCGGCCCGAGCAGCGGCCGCAGTCGATGGCCGAACTGCGCGCGGCGCTCGACCTGGAAGTCGGCCACAGCATGGCGCCGCCGCCGCGCACCGTGCCGCCTGCGGGGGCGCGCAGCGGCAATTCCAACGCGAATGCTGCGACGGTCATCGGCAACACGGGCGGCAGGAAAGCGCCGCCACAGGCGCCCGCGCCCGGCACCGGCAGCAGCAGCGGCGGCAAGGGCAAGGCGGTTGCCGCACTGGCTTCGGTGGCCGTCGTCGCCGCCATCGCCGGCGGCGGCTGGTGGTGGTACCAGGGCCGCGCCGGCGGTGCAGGCGGCGATGTGGCCGGCGGCCAAGGCAAGACCGATGTCACCACCGCGCCGCCACCGCCGCAGGACATCAAGGTCACCCAGACCCCGCCACCACCACCACCACCGCCGCCCCCACCCGCGCCGCGCACGCCGGTCGAATCGCTGCAGTCGCTCGCGGCCGGCGCCGCGCCCGGTTTCGACGTCACGGCCACCGCGAAGAAGCCCGAGGTCGCCATCGGCAAGGACAAGCTCGCCTTCGAGGTCCGCAGCAAGCGCGAAGGCTTCGTCTACGTGTTCCTGCTGTCGAGCGGCGGCGAGATGTTCCTGCTGTTCCCGAACCTGCTCGACAAGTACAACAAGATCAACGCCAACAGCGCGCTCTCGTTGCCGCGCGCTTCATGGCCGATGGACGCCGGCGGGCCTGCCGGCACCAACCAGTTCGCCGTGCTCGTCAGCGAACACGAGCGCGACTTCAGTGCGTCCGGCGTGCGGAACGACGGCGTGTTTCCGCAGTTCCCGTTGCCGGTGCTCGCGGCGCTCGAAGCCACGCGCGGCACCGGGCCGTCTCCGCTGCTGGGCAAGCCGGTCTGCGCGCCCAACGCCCCGTGCAACGACGTCTACGGCGTTGCGAATTTCAAAATCGTCGAGAAGTAATCGTCTGTAGAGCGTTGGCCCGATGGGCCGCTTTTTTCCGGACAAGGAGACTTTCATGAACACCTCGCAGTCGCCGCTCTTCGCTTCCGCCCTGCGCTGGGCCACCGTCGCGGCCGTCGCCTCGCTGGCGGGCTGCGCCGGCACACCGCCGGCCGCCACCACGGGCACGGCCGCCGACGCCACCGCGCCGGCAACGACCGCCGGCTCGCGCCCCGCATCCACCGGCGCGAGCGTGGCCGGGCAGGCGCGCACTTTCTCGACCCAGCTCGCCACCTACACCTCGGTCAGCTTCGACGCGGTGCCCGGCTGGGCGCGCGACGATTTCTCCGAGACCTGGCCAGCCTTCCTCGGCAGCTGCAAGGTGCTCACCGGCCGCGGCGCCGAGTGGAAGGAGGTGTGCAACCGCTCCGCCAGGGTCGACGGCAAGAACAACAATGCCATCCGCGGCTTCTTCGAGAGCGAGTTCTCGGCCTACCAGATCCGCGACGACGACCGCAAGCCCGACGGCGTGGTCACCGGCTACTTCGAGCCCGAGATCGCCGGCAGCCGGCAGTACGCAGCGCCGTTCATCTATCCGGTCTACGGCCAGCCCGACGACATGCTGTTTGCCGATGCGCGCAAGCTGCCGGCCGGCAGCGGCACGGTGGCGGCGCGGATCGAGGGCCGCAACGTGGTGGTGCAGACCGGCCTCAGCACGCGCGACATGGGCGCGCCGGGCCTCTACGCGCTCGACCTCTCGGGCATCTCGCGCGACACGCTCGACCGCAAGGTGCGCCTGCGGGCCGAGGGCAAGCAATTGCTGCCCTACTACACGCGAGAAGAAATCGAGACCAAGGGCGCGCCCAACGCCAAGGTGCTGGCCTTCGTGAGCAGCGCCACCGCGCTGTACGAAATGCAGATCCAGGGCTCGGGCCGCATCAAGCTGGCCAACGGCGAGATCATCCGCGTCGCCTACGCCGAGCAGAACGGCCAGCCCTTCCGCCCCACGCTGGCGCAGGCCGCCAACGGCAAGCCGAGCAGCCCGGTCAAGGTGCGCGGCTCGTCGATCGAGCTGCAACTCGACGACGGCGATGACGACGACGCCGGCAATGTCTCGAGCAACACCATCCGCACGCGCGGCTTCACGCTGGCCCGGCCCACCGCCAGCGGCGCGGTCGTGGTGCCGGGGCGGCGCGCGGCGGGGCCGGTCATCGGCTCGGGCATCAAGGACCCAAGCTATGTGTTCTTCAAGGAATCCACCTCGCCCGTCGGCGGACCGGTGGGCGCCTTCGGCGTGCCGCTGTCGGCGGGGCGCTCGATCGCGGTCGATCCGCGCAGCACACCGCTCGGCTACCCGGTGTTCGTCTCGACGCGCACGCCCGGCAGCGGCGCGCCGATGCAGCGCCTGACGATTGCGCAGGACACCGGCGGCGCCATCCGCGGCGCGGTGCGGGCCGACTATTTCTTCGGCAACGGCCTGCAGGCCGCGACCAACGCGCGCCGCATGAAGGAGCGCGGCCAGCTGTGGATTCTCCTGCCCCGAGGGCTGGCCGTGGCGCAGGCCGCGGCGTCGTCGGCGATCCGCACGCGCGGCGGCCCGGTCGGCGCCGACCTGCCGCAGTGCCTCGTGCCGACCGAAGGCGTCTGCGTCGATGACTGACTGACTGACGGACTGATGTTCTTCCTCGACCAACGGCCACCAGATGCAGGAAACGCTTTCGTCTGCGGAAAGCACTGAGCTCGTCCGCCTCTGGCGGCGGCGGCAGACGCTGTCCTCGAACGACATGGGCACCATGTACCGCATCGTGGGCGATGCGCTCGTGGCCTGCAATCCGCCCGAGCTCCAGGTGCTGGGCGAGGGGCGGCAGGAACTGGTGGCGCAGTTCATCTACGTGAAGGTGCTGCGGCTCGATGCCGACCCCGACGAGGCCGAGGAGCGCGCGAGCCACAGCGCACCGTCGAGCGCCTTCGCGCTGTGCGCGTACTTCCGGCGCTACCTCATCGATTGCACGCGGGCCAGCTCTTTCCGCCGCAAGCTGTCCATCGGCGACCAGATCACCGAGGCCCAGCTCGAGGACGAGATCGGCGCCGGCGAAGACCTCGACGGCTGCCTCGCCGAACACGGCCTGAGCGCCCAGGCGGTGCAGTTGGCCGCGCGCGCCTTCATCGCCGAGCTGCCCGAGCCCGAGCGCATCCTGCTGTGCGAGGGCTTCGGCAAGGAGGCCGAGGGCGGCCTGTCGGGCATCGCCTCGCGCCATGCCATCGCTTCCTACCACTACCGCGCGGGCCGGCTGGGCCTCGTGCACAAGCGCGAGGGGCTGACCGCCGACTACGCCAAGACCCGGCTGGGCGGCTGGATCCAGCAGACCCTGGGCATCGCCATCGAGACGGAAAACATGGCGGCGATCCTGCAGGTTTTCAAAATCCTCGGTGCTGAAGCGTCTTATGCCTGAAGACATAGCCATTCAGGAACAGACCGCCATGAACACCGAACTCTGGCCCCCGCTCAGCGCGATCCGCAATGCGTTCGAAACCGGCGCGGCCGCGCCCGCCGCCGCGGCCACCACGGTGGCCATGCCGGGTACCGCGCTGCAGGCCGAGCCGGGCGCCGCCGCGGCAGCACCGCCGTCCGCCGTGCTCGACCTGCTGCTTCCCTTGACCGAATTGGCCCGGCGCCGCGAGGCTGTCGCCCAGCGCGCTTTCACCGCACGCTGGGCGCCGGGCCGCCTCGTCAGCGTGGTGCACGAAGGGCGACTGCTCGGCGTGTTGCTCGACCGCTGCATCCACGGCGATCTCTGGCAGGGCTGGATGGCCGCGGGCGAGGCCGACTGGGCCTCGGCCTTCGACGTGCTGCTCGAACCCGACGATGAACCCTTCGAGCCGGCGTTCGGCCTGATCCAGGCCTGGAACGTGCTCACGCTCGAGCCCAGCCCGCAACTGTGCGCGCGCGTGCTCGGCGAGATTTCGGCCACCCGGCTCGCCGCGATCCGCGCGGTGCACGACGAGTGGGCCGCGCAGAAGGTGCTGCCCATCGCACCCGCGCCGGGGCGCATCGCGCTGCGCACGGTGGGCGGGGTGTTCTCGGTGCTGTCGGGCACGCCGCTCGGCGCGCAGGACCCGCGTGCCGACTACCAGGCGCTGTACCGCAACGCAGGCCTGCAGCTGGGCTCGGCGCTGGTGCAGTCCGCGGATGCGCCGCCGGCCGCGCCGGCTTCTTCGCGCGCCCGGCCCCCCGAGCGATCCGAGAGCGGCTGGTGGGACAGCATCCGGCGCTGGCTCGGCGCCGACGGGTGGATGCGCCCTGCGTTCGCGGTGCTGGCGCTGTTCGTGGTGGTGCAGAACGTCGGCCTGCTCGGCGGACGCAGCGCGGAAGAAGACGATGTGCGCTTTCGCACCGTACCCACCGTGCCGGCCGCGGCGCCGGCCAACCTGGTCGTGCGCTGGAAGGACGGCGTGCGCGTGGACGAAGCCGACCGCCTGCTGCGCACGATGTCGGCCGAAGTGGTCGGCGGCCCGGGCACCGACGGCGCCTGGCGTCTGCGCGTGCCCGATCCTGTAGCGGGACTGTCGGTGCTGGCGGCGTCGCCGCTGGTCGAATCGGCCAGGCCGGCGTCGGAGCGGCCATGACGCATGCCATGCGATCGCGCTGTTTGCGAGTCGCGCTGGCGCTGGTGTTGCTGGTGTTCGGCGGTGCCGCCTTCGCCACCCAGCGCGCCCTGCTCGTAGGCGTCTCCGAACTCGTGAACCAGCCGCAGGCGCTGTGGCTGCAGGCGCCGCGCAACGACGTGATGCTGATGCGCGATGCGCTGCAGAAGCAGGGCTTCGCGGCGGCCGACATCACCGTGCTCGCCGACGGCGTGAGCGGCGCGGCACTGCCCGAATCGCAGGCCATCCACGACGCGCTCGGCCGCCTGCTCGCGCAATCGAAGAGCGGGGATTTCGTGCTGCTCTACTTCTCGGGCCACGGCACGCGGTTGCGCGATGTCGCCAAGCGCTACCAGGAGCCCGACGGCCTGTCCGAAAACTTTCTCGCGCGCGATGTGCGCGGCACGCTCGGCAGCGACAACGTCCTGACGGGCGATCTGCGCGACGCCGATTTCGATGCCTGGATCCAGGCCTTCCTGGCCCGCAACGTGTTCGTCGCCTCCATCTTCGACACCTGCTCCGCGAACTCCATGACCCGCAGCGCGGCCGATACGCCGGCCACCGCCGAAGGCGCAGGCGACGACGAAGTGCGCTGGCGCGGCCTGCGCACTTCGCAGCTGCTCGGCGCGCCCGGACCTGCGGCGCGCACCGCCGTAGCGAGGCCTGCCGTGACCGACCCCGTGCCGCGCGCACGCTATGTCGCGCTCTTCGCCTCCGAGAGCCACCAGATCACGCCCGAGCTGCGCCTGCCGCGCAAGAGCCGCAATGCGCGGCCGCAGGGGCTCCTGACCTGGGCCGTGGTCGAAGCGCTGGGGCGCAGGCCCGCCACCTGGCGCGAGCTGTTCGACGGCGTGCTGTCGGTCTACCCGCCGGTGATCGACGAACTGGCGCAACGTTTTCCCACCCGGGAGCTGCCCTCGCCGGTGGCCGAGGGCAACCTCGACGCGCCGCTTTTTGCCAACCGCGCGCAGGCCGCCTCGACGCGGCCGGTCTGGCGCGCGCAGCGCTCCGGCGACACCCTGACGCTGCAGGCCGGCCTGCTCGACGGCCTGGTGGCCCAGCAGCCGCTGCGCGTACTGGCCACCATGGACGACGGCACGCTGCGCAGCRCGCAGGGCACGCTGGCGCAGGCGTATATCGACAAGGCCCGCATGGCGGTGCCGCCCGCGCTGCGCGAACTCTCCGGCGCAGCGCTCTGGAACATCACGCCGCTCGGCGAGCCGGCGTCGCTGGCGCTGCGCGTGCGCGCGGACCAGGGCCTGCCGCCCGGGCTGAGCCTCGAATATCCGGCCTCCGTCGTTGCCGTGGGCGAGTCGGACGCCACGGCCGATGTGCGCTGGACCGGCGCCAGGCTGGACGTGCTCTCGCCGCAGCTCGGTGGCAACGGCGGCGGCACAGGCGCATCGGGTGCGAAGAGCGTGCCGATCGACTCGGCACTGGCGCGCCGCCGTCTCGAAACACTGGCCCGCCTCAAGTGGCTCAACCAGCTCGGCACCATTGCCAGGGATTCGCAGTTCGACGGGTTCGATGCGGTGTTCGAGGTCTGGAGCGGCGAGCGCCTGCTGCGCAGCGGACCCGCGCAGCAGGTCGATGCCCGCCTCCTGCCGCTGCGCACCGGCGAGCGCGCCGTGCTCAACGTGCGCAACACCAGCGGGCGTTCGGTGGACCTCGTCGTGGTCGGCATCGATCCGCAGGGCGGCGCGCGCCAGGTCTATCCCGAGGACCCGGGCGAAACCAACCGCTTCAAGCGCGGCACGCGCGAGGCGCCCGCGGTCAAGCGCTTCGAGCTGCCCTGGTTCAACGCCGAAGGCAGCCGGCTGCTGGTGCTGGCCACGCCCGCCGCGCCCTATAGCGCGCCGCGCCTCTTCGGCACCGGTGTCGGCGATGCGTCGCCCGAGGTCCGGGTCCGCGGGGCCCTGCAGCCCGACAGCGAGCGGCAGACCTTCGCCGCCATGGTTCATTGGACGGGCGAAGGCCTGTCCGCGAAGTAACGACAACCGACCACCGCCACCACCGAATTTTTCTCAGGAGATCGACATGAGCTGGACCTACGATGGAAAACTGGACCCCGACGAGGCCCTGCGCCTGCTCGACTACCTGTCGGGCGAATCGGGCAACGACATCTCGATGATGATCGAGAGCAAGGGCTCGCCGATCGAAGGCGAGTCCAAGCGCACCTACGAAGACGGCAAGCAGCGCATGGACATCGGCGGCTATTCGTACAAGTCCGACGTGGTCGTTCCGCCCGGCTCCAGCAAGGGCAAGCTGCGCAACCACGCCTTCATCGTGATCCGCGACTGCGACGCGGCCACGGCGTCGATCGCGAGCCTGCTGAAGAACCAGGACAGCGACCTGAAGGTGACCGTATCGGTCTTCAAGGCCGGCGGCGACAGCTCCAAGGACCTGCAATCGCACCTGGAGTTCGTGCTCGAGGGCGCGCGCGTGAACTGCCACGCCATCATCACCGGCGGCACGCCCAAGCGGCCCTGCGACATCATCTTCTTCGACTACACGAAGCTCGAAATCCGCTCAGCGCCGCAGCAGCAGACGGGTGCACGGGGTGCTGTGCGCACTTGCACTTTTACGGGGAACTGAGATGGCGGTTTGCGTCGTGTTTGACGTGCGTTGTTCGGGGCGCTGCTGTTCAGGGCGCGACCACGCCGACGGTGTGCGCAGCGAAGCGAATGTCCCCCGGCGCGGCCTAGGGCCGCAGGCCTCCTCCTTTATTTCGCTGCGCAGAGCACACCGTCGGCGTGATCGCTCAGAGCACTGGTTGATCGGCCGCAAACCGACAGCGTGCCCTCGTGCGCAGGGCACCGGGTGCTCCCCGCAGCGAAATAAAGGAGGAGCGAAGCGGGGGACATTCGCGGAGGGGAGTACCCGGTGTCCTGTGCACGCACCCCGAACACAAGCGCCCCGAACAAGCACCCCGAACACAAGCACTGACACCGAACGGAGCAACACATGACCACATCCGCCGAACTCCTCAAGTCCGCCGACCCGGTGGCCGCCCTCAAGGCGCTCAGCGACGAGGTGCGCGCCAAGCCCTCCGACAGCAAGCACCGCGTCTTCATGGCGCAACTGCTGTGCGTGCTGGGCCAGTGGGAGCGCGCGCTCAACCAGTTGACTGTCGCGGCCGAGCTCGATGCGCTCGCCGTGCCCATGAAGCAGGTGTACGGCGATGCCGTGCGCTGCGAAGGTCTGCGCGCCGAAGTGTTCGCCGGCACGCGCACGCCCATGATCTTCGGCCAGCCCGACGAATGGCTGGCGCTTCTCATCGAGTCGCTGCTGCGGCAGGGGCGCGGCGAGTCCGAACTGGCTGAAGACCTTCGCCAGCGCGCCTTCGACAGCGCGCCCGCCATCGGCGGCACCATCGATGGCGTGCCCTTCGAATGGCTGGCCGATGCCGACATGCGCCTGGGCCCGGTGCTCGAAGCCTTCGTCAATGGGAAGTACTACTGGATTCCCTACGCCCGGCTTGCGCACATCAAGATCGACCCGCCCGAGGACCTGCGCGACTGCGTCTGGATGCCCGCGCACCTGCAGTTCGAGAACGGCGGCGAAACGCTCGCGCTCATTCCCACCCGCTACGAAGGCACCGAGCAATGCGAAGACGGCGAGCTGCGGCTCGCGCGCAAGACCGAGTGGCGCGAGCTGCGCCCCGAGGTCTGGGCCGGCTACGGCCAGCGTGTGCTGGGCAGCGATGCCGGCGAGTACGCGCTCATGGATGTGCGCGAGATCCTGTTCACGCCGGCGGCCTCTGCCGAAGCTCCGGAAGAAAGCAGCGACGGTGGCTGAACTCACCGCCCAGGAGCGCCTGCAGCCTTCGCTGCTCGACCGCCTGGTCGACAACGCGCCCACCGAGAAGCGCGAGAGCGACGAGAAGCGCACGCTGACCAAGCAGGCGCTGCGCGCGGCCGTGCTGCGCGACCTGAGCTGGCTCTTCAACGCCACCGGCTTCGGGCTCGCGATGGACGACAAGCAATACCCGAATGCCGCGCGCTCGGTCATCAATTACGGATTGCCTATGCTGTCTGGCCAGTTCACCTCGTCGGTGCAGCGTGTCAGCATGGAACAGGCTTTGAAGAACGCAATCCTGCAGTTCGAGCCGCGCATTTTGTCCCGCACTCTCGAAGTGGAACTCGTCATGGAAGGCTCGGCACTGGACTCCCACAACAGCATCGGCCTGCAGATCCGCGGCATGCTGTGGGCGCAACCCGTGCCGCTGGAGTTCCTGATGCGAAGCCGTGTTGATCTGGAAGAAGGCCGCATAGAGATCGTGGACATGGCGCAAAACCCAAGGTAAGTCCGACATGGACCCTCGGCTGCTGAACCTGTATGAACAGGAACTGCGCTACTTCCGCGAGAGCTCTTCGGAGTTCGCGCGCGCCTTTCCGAAGATCGCGCACCGCCTCGGCATCGAAGGCCAGGAGGTTGCCGATCCGTATGTGGAGCGGCTGATCGAGGCCACGGCATTCCTGTCGGCGCGCGTCAATCTCAAGCTCGATGCCGAGTACCCGCGCTTCACGGGCCACCTGCTCGACATCGTCTATCCGAATTTCCTCGCGCCCACGCCGGCGATGGCGGTCGTTTCCTTCGCGCCGGACCCCGACGATGCCAACCTCGCGACCGGCCCCACGCTGCCGCGCGGCGCCGGGCTGCGCGCGCGGCAGGCCGTGGGGCAGAACACGCATTGCGAATTCCGCACCGCGAGCGCGCTGCGCATCTGGCCGATCGAGATCCAGCGCGCCCAGTACTTCACCTATGCGCCCGACCTGCCGCTGAGCACGCATCCGCAGTCGCGCGCCATCCGCGGTGGCCTGCGCATCGCGCTGCATGCGACGGCCGGACTCAACTTCAGCCAGATCGCGCTCGACGACCTGGTGCTGCATCTCGGCGGCGCCGAAGACGTCGCATGGCAACTGCAGGAGTGCGCGCTGGGCCAGCCCATCGGCGTGATGGTGCGGCCGCTGTCGCCCGCCGGTGCGCTGCAGGGGGCGGCGCAGAGCCTGCCGGCCAGCGCGATCCGGCCGGTTGGCTTCGAAGACGACGAGGCCCTGTTGCCGGTCACTGCCACCGGCTTCTCGGGCTTCCGGCTGCTGCAGGAGTACTTCGCGTTTCCGCAGCGCTTCCAGTTCCTTCGCATTGCCGAGCTGCAGCCGCTGCTCGCGACGATGCCGGTCACCGACATCGAGCTCGTGCTGCTGTTCTCGCGCGGCGATGCCGCGCTCGAAAAGCTGGTGAGCGCCGAGAACGTGCAGCTTCACTGCGTGCCGGTGGTCAACCTGTTCAACAAGCGGCTCGACCGCGTGCCGCTGACCGAGGGCGTGAGCCAGTTCCACCTGGTGCCCGACCGCACGCGGCCGCAGGACTTCGAGGTGCATACGGTCACCGAGGTCGTCGGCCACGGTGCGCCGGGCGCCGATGCGGCGGCGGCCGAGCAACCGTTCCGGCCGTTCTACTCGGCCTTCCACGGCACGCGGCACAGCCACCCCGCCTACTTCACGACCACGCGCGAGCCGCGCATGCTGTCGGTTCGCCAACGCACCGAGGGCCATCGCAGCAGCCACATCGGCTCCGAGGTCTACATGCAGATCGTCGATCCGCAGCAAGCGCCGTATGCGGCCACGCTGCGGCAGCTCGCCGTGACCGCGCTGTGCACCAACCGCGACCTTCCGCTCTTGATGCCGCTCGGCCGCGACAACGATTTCGACTGCGTCGACTCCTTCCCCGTGCAGCGCGTGCGCATGGTGCGCGGACCCTCACGCCCGGTGTCGCCGGTGGTGAGCCAGGGGCTGGGCTGGCGCGTGGTCGATCACCTGGCGCTCAACTACCTGTCGATCTCCGACAGCACGCCGGAGCAGGGCGCCGCCGCCTTGCGCGAGACGCTGATGCTCTATGCGACGCATGCCGACGAGATGCGCCAGGGCCAGGTGCGCGGGCTGCTGTCGGTCAAGAGCAAGCCCGTGGCACGGCGCCTGCCGCTCAAGGGTCCGATCGCATTCGGGCGCGGACTCGAAGTGACGCTCGAGGTCGACAAGGACGCGTTCCACGGCCACAGCGCCTTTCTCTTCGGTGCCGTGATGGCGCGATTCCTGGCGCGCCATGTGGAGGTCAACCATTTCGTCGAGACCGTGCTGCGCGTGGCGGGCAAGGGCGAGACCATGCGCTGGAGGCCGCTGTGCGGGACCCGGCAGATTCTGTAGCCGCGCGTGTCGATACCGCGCTGCGCGGGTGGTCCGCGCAGCCGTGGTCCTTCGATTATTTCGCCGTGATGCGCCGGCTCGAGTCGGTGGCCGCGACCACGCCGCGCTGGGGGCGTGCGCTGCTGCCGAGCGCCGAGCCGGTGCGCGTGGGGCAGGAGCCCTCGCTGTCGTTCGCGCCGGCCAGCTTCAGCCGCTTCGAGCCTGCGACCGCGTACTCGCCGCCGCGCTTGCGCCAGCAGTTCTTCAGCTACGTCGGCCCCAACGGCCCGCTGCCGGTGCACCTGAGCGACTTCATCCGCGAGCGCAGCCTCAACCATGGCGACCCGACCTGGCTGGCGTTTCTCGACAGCTTCCTGCATCGCTTCTCGCTGCACTTCTACCGCGCCTGGGCGCAGTCGCGTCCCGCGGTGGCGCTCGACCGTCCGGGCGAAGACCGTTTCAGGCTGCAGGTCGGTGCGCTGGTGGGCATCGGCACGCCGGGCCGCATCGACCGCGACGAGGTGCACGACGATGCGCGCCTCCATTTCTCGGGCTGGCTTGCGCGCCGCGTGCACAACGCCGAGAGCGTGGAGTCGGTGCTGTGCAGCTACTTCGGCGTGCCGGTGACGCTGGAGCGCTGGGTCGGCCACTGGATGAGCCTGCCCGCCGCCGAGCTCACGCGGCTGGGGCAGGGCGAGAGTTCGCGCTCGATGGGCATGGGCGCCATGCTCGGCACCCGCGCCTGGGACCGGCAGCACCGGGTGCGCCTGCACCTGGGCCCGCTCACGCTCGAGCAGTACCAGATGTTCTTGCCCACCGGCAACGCACGGCCGGTGCTGCAGCGCTGGATGCAGCAGCTGCTGGGTGACGAACTCGAATGGGATGCCGAGCTGATGCTCGAGAAGGCGCAGGTGCCTGCCACGCGCCTCGGCCAGCAGCAGGGCAATGCGCCGCGGCTGGGGTGGGTCTCGTGGCTCGGCCAGCGCACGCGCTCCAGGGATGCGATGGACGTGCGCATCGGCAACAGCTCGATGACCGCCCGGACCGCTGCAGGAGCCGCTGCATGACGACGACGCTCGGGTGTGCAGACACGACGGCGCACGCGGCCGCGCTGGTGCAAGCGGCGGACCTGATGAAGGCGGGGAATCTCGACGCGGCCGACGAACTGCTCGCCCGCATTTTGGAAGCCGCGCCCGGCGACCCCGATGCCCTGCACTACCAGGGCTTGCTGCGCCATGCGCAGGGGCGCGGCCCCGAGAGCATCGCGTTGATCGGGCGGTCGCTCACGCTGCAACCCGCGCAGAGCGGCGCCTGGAACAATCTGGGCAACCTGCTGGTCGAGACCGGCCGCATCGACGACGCGATGCTTGCCTATGACAACAGCGTCTCCTTCGCGAAAGGAGGCGATGAAGGTGCCGATGCGTTGAGCAACATTGCATCGCTCGAATGCAAGAAAGGCCACTGGCAGGCCGCCGAGCGTGTCAGCCGCCGCGCGATCGAACTGCGGCCGGAATTCAGCGAGGCCTGGTACAACCTGTCGATCGCGCTGATGGAGCAGGGGCGCATCCAAGAGAGCGTCATCGCCAACAGCCGTGCGGTGCTGCTGCAGCCGCGCAACCTGAGCGCGCGCTCGAAGGTGATTCGCGCGCTGGAGCTGCTCCGCGAGAACGAGCAGGCCATCTGCATGTACCGGGAGTGGCTGGCCGAAGATCCAGGCAATCCCGTGGTCGCGCATCTGCTGGCCGCCTGCGAGGGGCATGCGCCCGCGCGCGCCAGCGACGGCTATGTGGAGACGTTGTTCGACAGCTACGCCGGAAGCTTCGACGCGAGCCTGGAGAAGCTGCACTACCGCGCACCCGAACTGGTGGCGCGCGCGGTGCAGGACATGTATGGCCCGCCCGCCGCGCATCTGGCCGTGGTCGATGCCGGCTGCGGCACCGGGCTCTGCGCCCCGCTGCTGCGGCCCTGGGCCGCGCACCTGGCGGGCTGCGACCTGTCGGTCGGCATGCTGCAGCGCGCGGAGCAGCGCGGCGGCTACGACGTGCTGCACAAGGCCGAGCTCACCCACTACCTGCACACCCAGCCCGCCCGCTTCGACCTGGTGGCATCGGCCGACACGCTGTGCTACTTCGGCGACCTGCACGAGGTGCTGGCGGCAGCCGCGCGTGCGCTGCGTCCGGAAGGCGGCGTGGTGTTCACGGTCGAGGCCATGGTCGGGGGGCAGGACGACTTCAAGATCGAGGGCAGCGGCCGCTACCGCCATGCGGCAGCTCACGTCGAGGCCTGCCTTGCGGCCGCGGGTTTCGGCGCCGTTCGCATCGAGCCGATCGTTCCGCGCCGCGAGGCGGGGCAAAACGTGCAGGGCTGGCTGGCCAGCGCAAGGCTCGCGGCCCCTCCCTGAGTCCGTCCACAGATCGCCGAACTTCAAATTTCCCGGCATGAATCGTCTTCAACAGATACGGAGTCCTCCATGAGTGAAATCAGTCGCACCGCCCTTTTCGGCAAGCTCAACTCGCTGGCCTACAAGGCCATCGAAGGCGCCACGGTGTTCTGCAAGATGCGCGGCAACCCCTACGTGGAGCTGGAGCACTGGTTCGCCCAGCTGCTGCAGGCGCAGGACTCCGACCTGCACCGCGTGATCCAGCACTACGGGCTCGACGTGTCGGTGATCGCAAAGGACATGACGGCCGCGCTCGACCGCCTGCCGCGCGGCGCCACCGCCATCAGCGACTTCTCGCCCCACATCGAGAACGCCATCGAACGCGCCTGGACCTATGCCACCTTGCAGTTCGGCGAGGCACAGGTGCGCACCGGCTACATCCTGGTCGGCATGCTGAAGACGCAGAGCCTGCGCAACCCGCTGTTCGGTCTGTCGAAGCAATTCGAGAAGATCAAGGTCGAAGACCTGGCCGACAACTTTCCCAAGGTCTGCGACGCCTCGCCCGAATCGCAGATGCGCGCGCAGGACGGTACCGGCATGGGCAGCGGCGCACCCGGCGAAGACTCGGGCGCGATGGCGCCGGCCGCCATGGGCAAGGGCGATGCGCTGAAGAAGTTCGCGGTCGACCTCACCGAGAAGGCCAAGAAGGGCGAGATGGACCCGATCACGGGCCGCGACGAAGAGATCCGCCAGATCGTCGACATCCTGATGCGCCGCCGCCAGAACAACCCGCTGCTGACCGGCGAGGCCGGAGTCGGCAAGACGGCCGTGGTCGAAGGCTTCGCGCAGCGCCTCGCGCGCGGCGACGTGCCGCCGCAATTGAAAGACGTGAAGCTGCTCACGCTCGACATCGGCCTCCTGCAGGCCGGCGCGAGCATGAAGGGCGAGTTCGAGCAGCGCCTGCGCCAGGTGATCGACGAGGTGCAGAGCTCGCCGACGCCCATCATTCTTTTCATCGACGAGATCCACACGCTGGTGGGTGCGGGCGGCGCGGCCGGCACCGGCGATGCGGCCAACCTGCTGAAGCCTGCATTGGCGCGCGGCAACCTGCGCACCATCGGCGCTACCACCTGGGCCGAGTACAAGAAGTACATCGAGAAAGACCCGGCGCTCACGCGGCGCTTCCAGGTCGTGCAGGTGCCCGAGCCCGACGAGGTAAAAGCCATCCTGATGCTGCGCGGCGTGGCCAGCGTGCTCGAGAAGCACCACCGCGTGCAACTGCTCGACGAGGCCATCGAGGCGGCCGTGAAGCTCTCGCACCGCTACATTCCCGCGCGCCAGCTGCCCGACAAGGCGGTGAGCCTGCTCGACACGGCCTGCGCGCGCGTGGCCGTGTCGCAGCATGCGACGCCGCCCGAGGTGGAGGACTGCATGCGCCGCATCGAAGGGCTCACGGTCGAGCAGGAAATCATCGGCCGCGAGGAAGCCATCGGCATCGACGTGACCAAGCGCGCCGCGCAGGTCGCCACGCTGCTGGCCGAATCGAAAGTACAGCTCGATGCGCTGAATGCCCGCTGGCAGGAGGAGAAAGGGCTGGTCGACCGGTTGCTCGAACTGCGCAGCAAGCTGCGCGCGGGCAACAAGCCGGTGGATGCGCCGGCCGATGGCGATGCCGCTGCTGCGCCCGCACACGATCGCGTCGCGCTGCTCGCGGAGCTGCACGAGCTGCAGGCCAGGATCCACACGGTGCAGGGCGAGTCGCCGCTCATCCTGCCTTCGGTCGACGAACAGGCCGTGGCCTCGGTGGTCGCGGACTGGACCGGCATTCCTGTCGGCCGCATGGTCAAGAACGAAGTCGAGGCGGTGCTCAAGCTTGCCGACACGCTGAACCAGCGCGTCATCGGCCAGAAGCACGGCCTCGAGATGATCGCGCGCCGCATCCAGACCTCGCGTGCGCGGCTCGACAACCCGCAGAAGCCCATCGGCGTGTTCATGCTCTGCGGCACCTCGGGCGTCGGCAAGACGGAGACCGCGCTCGCGCTGGCCGAGGCGCTCTACGGCGGCGAGCAGAACATCATCACCATCAACATGAGCGAGTTCCAGGAGGCGCACACCGTCTCCACGCTCAAGGGCGCGCCGCCCGGCTACGTGGGCTACGGCGAGGGCGGCATCCTGACCGAGGCGGTGCGCCGCCGGCCCTACAGCGTGGTGCTGCTCGACGAAGTGGAGAAGGCCCACCCCGACGTGCACGAGATCTTCTTCCAGGTCTTCGACAAGGGCTGGATGGAAGACGGCGAGGGCCGCATGATCGATTTCAAGAACACGATCATCCTGCTCACCACCAACGCCGGCAGCGAGCTCGTGATGAGCATGTGCCGCGACTCCGAGCTGCTGCCCGACTCCAACGCGCTGGCCGATGCGCTGAAGGCGCCGTTGATGAAGGTGTTCCCGCCCGCGCTGCTGGGCCGGATCGTCACCATTCCCTATTACCCGCTGTCGCCCGAGATGATGAAGAAGATCGTGCGGCTGCAGCTGGGCCGCATCAAGAAGCGCGTCGAGACCAACCACGGCGTGCCCTTCGAGTACAGCGAGGCGGTGGTCGAGCAGGTGGTCGCGCGTTGCCAGGACCCGGAGTCGGGCGGGCGCGTGATCGACGCGATCCTGACCAATACCGTGTTGCCGACCATTTCGGTCGAGTACTTGCAGCGGCTGGCGTCGGGTGGAGAAATCCGCCGTGTCGCGCTGGACGTCAAGGACGCCGACTTCACCTACGCGTTCGACTGAGCCGCCTTCATCCTTCAAGAGAAAAAAATGGCCGACCACGAATTCCGCATAAAGACCGATTCACCCGCCAAGGACGATTTGATGTTCTGGCGCATCGTGGGTCACGAGGCGCTGGCGCGGCCGTCGGCCTACGAGCTCACGGTGCTTTCGAAGAACAAGGCGCTCGACGCCAAGGACATCCTGGGCCGCGCGTTCGACGTGGTCATCGAGTTCCAGGACAAGGACGGCGGCAAGCACGAGCGGCACTGCCAGGGTCATGCGGTGCGCTTCGTGCGCGCGGGGCATGTGGGCCGGCACTTCGAATACCGCATCACGCTGCGCTCGTGGTTCTGGCTGCTCACCAAGCGCACCAACTCGCGCATCCTGCAGGACAAGAAGATCCTGGAGGTGCTCGATGCGGTCTTCGAGGACAGCCCGATCAAGCGTTTCAAGAAAACCAAGACCAGCAACGTGATCGGCACCCACACGCCGCGGCGCTACTGCGTGCAGCACCAGGAAAGCGACTACCAATTTCTCTCGCGCTTGCTCGAGGACGAGGGCATTTACTACTGGTTCGACGCGCACGATGCGCCCGGCACCATGCACCTGTCGGACGCCAGCGACATCGCCCACGACAAGCTGCCGGTGGTCGACACGCTGCGCTATGCAGGCAGCGATGCGAGCGAAGCGCGCTACAACGAGATCTCGCGCTGGGTGAGTTCGCGCCGATTCGACACCGGCAAGCACGACTCCCGCGACAGCGATTTCAAGGCCATCAAGAAGAAGCTGGGCGCGGTGATCGACGTTCCCGGGGGCCACGAGCTGGCCGGCCTGGAGGTGTTCGAGTTTCCCGGTGGCTACTTCACCGGAGACGAGGCCGAGAACCGTGCCAAGCTGCGCGGCGACGAGCTCAACGCGCGCCGTGACCGCCACTGGGCCCTGACCAGTTGGCCCGATGTGACGGCGGGCCGCAGCTTCAAGTTCGAGGGCGACCCGGATGGCGTGCGCGATGGCGAATACATCATCGCCGCCTGTACCTTCATGGCCAGCCATCCCGGCTATGAGAGCGTGGCGGCCGGCGCCGCCGAACAGCCGATATACAACGTGCTGTCCGAGGTGTTGCGCGACGATGCGGTGAATGCCGACACGCTGCAAGTGCTCGAAGAACTGATCGCCGGCACGCCCACGCTGCACAGTGCACAGCCGGGCACCAGCGCCTTCTTGCTCACGGCGATTCCCTTGGACCGCCCTTACCGCGCGCCGCGCCTCACGCCGCGCGTGACCATGCCCGGCCCGCAAATTGCGATCGTGGTGGGCCCCGAGGGCGAGGAGATCCACGCCGACAAGTTCGGGCGTGTGAAGGTGCATTTTCAATGGGACCGTTACAACGAAGGAGACGAGAACTCGACCTGTTGGGTGCGCGTTTCGCAGCCCTGGGCCGGCAAGGGGTGGGGTGGTTATTTCATTCCGCGCATCGGCCAGGAAGTGATCGTCGACTTTCTCAACGGCGACCCCGACCGTCCGCTGATCGTGGGCCGCGTCTACAACGACGATCAGCCCATTCCCTTCGACTCGCACACGCAGAGCGGCTTTCGCACCCGCTCCACGCCCAAAGGCGGGGTGGCCAATTTCAATGAGTTCCGTTTTGACGACAAGAAGGGCTCCGAGCAGGTCTACCTGCATGCGGAAAAAAACCAGGACATCGAGGTCGAGAGCGACGAAACGCATTGGGTCGGTCATGACCGCAAGAAGACGATCGATCACGACGAGAACAGCCACATCAAGAACAACCGGACGGAGAAGGTCGATGTCGACGAGAAGATCACCATCGGCAGCAACCGGACGGAGGATGTCGGCTCCAACGAGCAGATCACCATCGGCGTGAACCGCACCGAGACCGTGGGCGCCAACGAGAGCGTGACCATAGGCGCCAACCGCGAGCTGACCGTCGGTGGCAACGAAACCACCACCATCGGCGGCAACCGGAGCGACACCGTGGGCGGCGGCGTGACGCAGAACGTGGGTGCCGCGGTGACGCAGAGCATTGGCGCCGGGCTCACGCAGAACATCGGCGCGGCATGGTCCCTCAATGCCGGCGGCCCCGTCACCATCACCGCGCCGGCGGGCTTCACGCTGGTGGCGCCGGGCGGAACCAACATCGTCGACTTCCAGCTGTGCCAGGTGGGCGGAACGATCAAGGAGGGCTATGCCAGCAAGCTCGATTTCAACGTGCTCGCCATGGAAGCCAACGCCGCGAAGATCGAAGCCACGGGCTCGTCGAATGCGTTGATCGGTTTCAAGTTCGAGCGCGTGGGGGCCGACGTTCTTTCCAAGGGAATGAGCGTTGCGCAAATGGACGCACTGGCCGCGCTTTCGTGCGCGACCAACATCGAGATGGACACGCTCAAGCTCATTCTGTAGCCGCCGCGCATTGCCTGCCATGAAGGTCTTCAAGCCCACCACCGCCTCGCTGATCGCGCGCAACTTCGAGTTCCGCGGGAAGAAGTGGTTTGGCGTGTCGGTGTTGATGTTCATCGAGCTTGGCGGCGAGCGGCCGCTGCGCCAGGAGATGGACCTGTGGAAGTTCTGGGCCACGCGCCCGGAAGCCAAGGGCATCCTGGAAGAGGGCTGCGTGCGCGGACGCTCGGAGTACCTGGTGTCGGGGTCGGCCTACCCGCTCGATGCCAGGGACGACACCGGTTGCGCGGTCGAGGCCCAGGTGGGCGGCTTGCGCAAGGCGCTGCTGGTGCGGGGGCACCGCTACTGGGAGGGGCCGCACGCCTCGCCGCCGCAGGCCTTCGCCGCCATGCCGCTGGACTGGGCCCACGCATACGGCGGCGCGGAGTTTGCCGAGAACCCCCTGGGCCTGGGCGCCTCGCCCGTCGACACGCCGGCCGGGCGCGTGCACCGGCTGCCGAACATCGAAGACCCGCGGGCGCCGCTGGCGGCACCCACCGACCGCGCAAAGCCCGTGGGCTTCGGGCCGATTGACCAGACCTGGCCGCAACGCGCGGCGCAGCGCGGCACCTACGACGACGCCTGGCTCAAGCAGGACTTTCCGGGCATTGCCAGCGACACCGACTGGGGCTTCTTCAACATCGCGTCGGCCGACCAGCAGCAGGTGGCGCCCTTCGTCGGCGACGAGCCCTACCTGTTTCGCAACATGCATCCAGCCACGGCCAGGCTCGAAGGCCGCCTGCCGGCGCTGAAGGCCCGCGCCTTCGTCACGCACCGGGTCGACGGCGAGGACAAGTTCAAGGAGTTGCGGCTGCAGTTGCGGACCGCCTGGTTTTTTCCGGACGCCGAGCGCGCCATCCTGATCTCGCAAGGCATGCACGAGGTGGTCGAGGACGACGGTGCCGACATTGTCCATCTGATGGCGGCGGTGGAACGCCTGGACCAGCCGCGCCCGGCGCTTCACTACCTGGCCGTGCGCGACAAGCGCCTGGACCGCAAGAACGGCACGCTGGAATCGCTGCGCGAGGAAGACCTGATGCCGGCGGACCTGGTGGTGCCGCTTTTCGATCCGACGGCCTTTTCCAACCGTGCGCTGGACCGGTCGATGCAGCGCGCCGAGGCCGATCGCGCGCAGGCCCGCGCCGACGTGGTCGCGCTCGGACTCGATGCCGACGAACACGGACCGCCGGTCAAGGGACCGCCCGCGCCGGAGGTGCGCACCATCGACGACCTGATCCGTCTGCAGGCCGAGATGGCGGCCGAAGGCGAGAAGGCGCCCGCCCGTATGGCGGCGGAGAAGGCCGCCACGGTCGAGGACGTGCGAGGCATCTTCGCGCGCGAGAAGATCGATTTCGCGCCGATCGAACGCGAGATGGCCGGCCTCGAAACGCGCGGCCCGCCCAAGCCTTTCGCCCAGGACCTCAAACGCGAGTTCACCCGGCAGATCGCGCATGGCAAGGCCCATGGCTGCGATGTCTCGGAGTTCGAGGACATGCTCGGCGACAGCAAGCGCATGGCGCAATGGGCCGACGGCGACGCGCAACAACTGGCGGGCTATCGCATGGCAGCGCATCTGCAGCCGGCGGTCGACCCGTTGCCGAACGACGCCGCCGAGGCTTTGCGGGTGCGCGTGCGGGCCCACCACGCCAAGGGCCTGTCGTTCGCGGGCTGGGACCTGAGCGGTGCCAACCTGGCCGGGCTCGACCTTAAAGGCGCGCAACTGGGCGAGGCGCTGCTGGAGAACGTCAACCTCACCGGCACCGAGCTTGGCGGCGCCGACCTGCACGACGCCGTGCTGGCGCATGCCACGCTGCAATCGACGCAACTGGACGGGGCCAACCTGCAGCGCGCCAACCTGGGCGGTGCGCGCCTCTCGAAGGTGAACTTCGCGGGCGCCGACCTCACGGGCGCCACCTTCGACGACGCGCGCCTGAGCGACGTCGACATGCGCGGCGCACGGCTCGACGGCATCCGGCTCGGCCAGGCGCAGCTGGGCAGCGTCGACTGCTCGGGCGCGATGTGTGATGCGCTGCTGGTGTTCGTCAAGCGCGACCTGCGCGGCTGCAGGTTCACGGGCGCGCGCTTCCGGCAATGCGCCTTTGTCGAATGCGATCTTTCGGGTGTCGATTTCAGCGAGGCGGTGTTCGAGAAGTGCGGCTTCGTCGGCATCGTGGCGCCCGGCGCCAGCTTCAGGGGACTGCAGATCGCCTCGGGCTGCTTCGCGCAGGGCTGCGTGCTGACGGGCGCGGACTTTGGCGCGGCCCATCTGCCCAACATGAACTTCCGCGGGGCCGAACTCTCCGGCGCGCACTTCGGCAACGCGCTGCTGACCGGCAGCGACTTCAGCGAGTGCACGCTGCAACGCACCGACTTTCGCGGCGCACAGCTGCGCGAGGCGCGTTTCGTGCGAGCCGACATGCGGCACGCCAACCTGGGATCGGCCAACCTGTGGGGTGCCGTGCTGCAGCACGCGACGCTGGAAGAAACCGATTTTCGCCGCGCCAACCTGTTTCGTGCCGACCTGGCTCGCGTGAAGGTCGGCTTCAATGTCCGCTTCGACGAGGCGCTGACCACGCGCATGCGCACCTACCCGCGCCATCGCCCGGTGGCGGCCGCGACCTGAAGAGAACGAGCGACCGGCCATGGACAAGACCGAACTCCTGCGTTGCGCCCAACGGGCCGAGCCCGTGATCGGGCAGGACCTTTCGGGCCTGGACCTGGACGATGCCGACCTGTCGGGCACGCTGTTCGACGGCTGCCGCTTCGACGGGACGACGATGCACCGCGCCGACCTCACGCAGAGCCAGTTCCGGCAATGCAGCTTTTCGAAGGTGCGAGCGCAAGACTGCATCCTTGCCGAAACCGCCTTCGTCGAGTCGGGCTTCGAGCACGTGGTGATGACGGGGGCTGCCGCGCGGAATGTGACCTTCGCGCAATGCAAGATCGACGGCCTGGCCCTGGGTGCAGCCCAAATGGATTTCACGGTGTTCACCGGCTGTGCGTTGAACCGGCTGCTCATGAAGGACGCACTGCTGGTCAAGGTGATCTTCACCGACTGCCAGATGGGCGACGTCGATTTCTCGGGCGCGCAGCTTGAACGCACGGTGCTGCTCGAATGCGACCTGCGCAAGGCCCGCTTCGGCGGTGCCGCGTTCGACACCGTGGTATTCATCAAGGCGAACCTGGCGGGAAAGTCCTTCGCCGGGCAACGCCTGGTGAATGTGCAGTTCATGAACGCCGACCTGACGGGCTGCGATTTTTCGCAGGCCCGCATCGCGCAGGCGAACTTCCAGGGCGCGCAACTGGCCGGCGCCAACTTCGACGGGGCGCAGGCGCCGAACGCCATCTTCATGGAGGCCGACATCTCGGCCGCGCGGTTCCACCAGGCCGTGCTGACGCAGGCCCTCTTCGTCGGGGCGAAGGCGCAGGGCGCGCAGTTCGTCGCGGCCGACCTGTACCAGACCAACTGGGCCGGCGCGCTGCTGGCCGGGGCGCGGCTGACCGACTGCGAACTGACCTATGCCGACTTCTCGCACGCCGACCTGAGCGGGGCCGACCTGCGGGGCGCCACGATGTTCCGCGCCAACCTGCATGCGGTCACCGATGCGGATGCGCAGTTTTCCGACCGTGCGCGCGCGCTCGAAAGCGAGCCGGAACTCGTGGCCGCCGAGGGTTGGCGGGCGCAGCCGGTCGCTGCTTCTTCTTCCTGACTGAATTGACACAACGAACGACTAGGAGCCGACATGGGCAGCCCTGAAAAGAAACTGATGCAGTTATGCGCCGCGCCGATGCACGGTGTGGGAACGGTGCTTGCCGTGGATGCCGAGCGCCGTTGCCGCGTGGTCACCGCGCAGGGCGAACTGAGCGCGTCGCCGGCGGCAAGCTGCCTGCTGGCGCCCGAGGCCGGCGACGTCGTCTGGCTGTGCGGCGACTTCGCGCAGGGCATGTACGTCACTGCGGTGCTCGAGCGCGGCAGCGCCGGCCCGACTGGCCGGGTCGTGCTGCCGGCCGGCGCGGTATTGGAAAGCGCCGACGGCACGATGACCCTGAAGGCCGACCACCTCACGCTCGCCGGCGAGCAACTGGCGGTGCAGGGCCGGACTGCGGCCATCGCCATCGACAAGGTCACCGGCATCGGGCGCGAAGTGACATGGTCGTTCGGCCGCGTCAAGCTCATCGCCGACCTGCTGGAGTCGTTTGCCGACCGCGTCAGCCAGTTCTCGCGATGGAGCCAGCGCACGGTGGCGGGCATGGACCAGGTGCGCGCTACGCAGGTCGACTACCGGGCCGAACAGATGATGCAGTTGCACGCCGACAACCTGGTGGCCAATGCGGCGAACCTGGTCAAGCTCGACGGCGAGCAGATCCACATGGGCTGAACACAATAGCCGACACGGAGCACGCCATGTTCGCCAATTGCCAACTGATGGGGACCGACACCGCGTTCCCCGATGTCTGCCTGACACCCAGCCCGGCCGGACCGGTGCCTATTCCCTATCCCAACATCGCGATGGGACCGATGGCCGTGCCCAACTGCCCGACCATTCTTTTCGTGGGCGCGCCGGCGCACAACCTGGGCACCACCATTCCCCAGACCAACGGCGACAACGCCGGGCTGGCCACCGGCGTGGCGTCTGGCATGGTGATGGGGCCGAGCCGGCACCTGACGGGCGCCTTCACGGTGCTGCTCAAGGGCATGCCGGCTTCGCGCATGACCAGCGTGTCGCTGCAGAACAGCACCAACGCGCCCGGTTGCAGGCTGGTGCCGAGCCAACCCAAGATCCTGCTGCTGGCGCCCTGACGGAATCGGCCAGCGGTCTCGTGGACCATGGCGCGTGTACTTTCGTGATCAGCCGTCCGGGCTATGGGTTCGCACGAATCGCGTACCCCTTAAGGTGAGATTGCTAAGGCGTCTCATGGCACGAATACTTGCTCGAGTTTTAAGCCATGGCCGACGCGCAATTTCTAATTCGGGGGGACTCTCCCGCCAACGGGGATCTGATGTTCTGGCGCATCGTCGGACATGAGGTCTTGGGGCGGCCGTCGACCTACGAACTCACGGTGCTATCGATGAACGAAAAGATCGACGCCCGGGACATCCTCGGACGTTCCTTCGATGTGGTGATCGCGTTTACCGACGCCGAAGACGGAAAGCACGAGAGGCATTGCCAAGGGTATGCGATGCGTTTCACCCGTGCTGCCGGGGTCGGGCGTTACTTCGAATACCGCATCACGCTGCGTTCGTGGTTCTGGCTGCTCACCAAGCGCATCAACTCACGCATCCTGCAGGACAAGGCTGTGGTCGACGTGCTCGATACGGTGTTCGAGGACAGCGCGATCAAGCGCCTGAAGAAGATCAAGACAGGCAGCGTGGTCGGCAAGCATCCGCCGCACCTGTATTGCGTCCAGTACCAGGAGAGCGACTATCGCTTCCTCTCGCGACTGATGGAGGAAGAGGGCGTCTACTATTGGTTCGATGCGCACGGCGCGCCTGGCACCATGCATCTTTCGGACGCCAGCGACATGGCGCACGAACCGTTGCCGGCAGCGCGAACCCTGCACTACGCACCCGACAGCGCGAGCGAAGCGCGCTTCAACACGATCACGCGCTGGGTCAGCATGCGGCAGTTCGAGTCCGGAAATTTCGCCTCGCGCGACAGCGACTTCACCGTCATCAGCAAGGAGCTTCATGCCGACAAGGGGGAGCCAGACACGCACGAACTCTCCGACCTGGAAGCCTTCGAGTTTCCGGGCGGCTACAAGGACGGGGACGACACCGAGAACCTTGCCCGGGTGCGGCTGGACGAACTCATCGGGCGCCGCCAGCGCCATTGGGCCCTGACCGGCTGGCCCGATGTCGCGGTGGGCCGCAGCTTCGAGTTCCAGGGCGACCCCGATAGGACGCGCAACGGCGACTACATCATTGCCGGCTGCACCTTCGTGGCGAGTCATTCAGGCTACGAGAGCCTGGACATCGCCGAGGCGAAGCGGCCGGTCGCCGGCCTGCTGCGGGAAGCGCTGGCCGACGATCCGGTCAATGCCGATGCGCATGCCGTGCTCGAAGAGCTGCTGACCGACATCCCGGCCATGAATGCCGTGCAACGCGGAGCCTGTGCCTTCCTGATGACCGTGMTGCCGGTGGACATGCCCTGGCGACCGCCGCGCCTGACGCCGCGCGTGGTCATGCGCGGACCGCAGACCGCCATCGTGGTCGGCAAGCAGGGCGAGGAGATCTGGACCGAGGAGCATGGCCGCGTGAAGGTCCAGTTCCACTGGGACCGGTATGGCACTCGTGACGAGAACAGCTCCTGCTGGGTGCGCGTGTCGCATCCGTGGGCCGGCAAGAACTGGGGTTCGATCAGCATCCCGCGCATCGGGCAGGAAGTGATCGTCGATTTTCTCGAGGGGGATCCGGACCAGCCGATCATCGTCGGCCGGGTCTACAACAGCGACAACATGGCGCCCTTCGCGCTGCCCGGCGGCGCCGTAGTGAGCGGGCTCAAGACCAACACGCACAAGGGCAAGGGCTACAACGAGATGTCCATGGACGACACGGCGGGGAAGGAGAAGATCACCATCCACGGCCAGTACGACATGAACACGACGGTGGAGCATGACCAGACCAACACCGTCAACAACACCTTCACCGAAACGATCAAGAGCGACGCCACCATCCAGGTGACCGAAGGAAAGTACAACCATGACGTGGTCGCCAACACGGCCACCTACCACGTCATGGGTGCGCTGACCGAAAAGTACGATGCGACGCAGACCACGACGGTCAAGAGCGCAATCGCAATCTCGTCCACGGGCGGACCCATCAGCATCTCGTCCGATTCGCAACACATCTACATCAACGCGGCCACCAGCATCCAGCTGCATGTCGGTGCAAGCATGATCTGGATGGACAGCGGCGGCCAGATAAAGATCCAGGGCGTGAACGTGGCGATCGAGGGCTCGGCCTCCGTCACGATCAAGGGCGGCATCGTTCATTCGGAAGCGGTTTCCGAGCACCAGACCAAAGGCGCTATCGTGCTTTCGGAAGGTGCGGCTACCAACACCGTCAAGGGTGGCATGGTCATGCTCAACCCCTGATGCGAGCGCAGACATGGTCGCAACCCCGCTCAACCCATCGCCCGGCGAGGTCAAGATCGTTCCTGGCCGCACCCGGGCAGGGGAGTGCCTGTTCAGCGTGCTGGTGAAGCGCAGCTACCGTATCGCGCACGGCCACGCCGCGCAGCGCAAGGATCACGATGCCCCGCTGCGCCTGATCGATCACTACTACGACAACGGCGACCCGGAATGGTCGGTGGTCGAGCACGAGAACGAGATGGCGCCGCTGAAGACGGCGACCGACGTGGTGATCGTCGGCAAGGCGCACGCGCCGCACGGCGAGCCTGTCGAATCGATGACGGTGGGCGTGCGCGTCGGCACGCAGCAGAAGGTGTTGCGCGTGACAGGCGACCGGCGATGCCATTGGCGCGCCGAAGGGGCGCCGGATTTCTCCGATCCCGAGCCGTTCCTGGAAATGGAGATCCGCTACGACCGGGCCTACGGTGGTCGCGACGAGAAAAGCGACCCCGACCTGCCGTTCTTCTATCCGCGCAACGACATGGGCCGCGGCGTGGTGCTGCGCAACGTGCGCGAGGTGGTCGACGGACTCGCGCTGCCCAACATCGAGGCGTTGGACGACCTGCTGACACCCGAGCGCGTGATCATCGACGACCCGTACCGCTGGCCGGACCAACCGATACCGCAGGGTTTTGGCTGGCGGCAGCGCACCTGGTATCCGCGCAGTGCGTTGATCGGATCGCTGCCGGCTTTCCTGCAGCCCGGCACCGTGACGACCGAGGAGGGCATGAGGCTGCTGCCGCGCAACCATGTCGCGCTGGCGCGGCAGATGCGGCTGCCGCCGTTCGAGGCGCAGTTTCACAACGGAGCGTCGCTCGGGTTGCTGTTGCCCGAACTGAAGCACGACGAACTCATTCGCTTGCGCGGCCTCACGCACGACGGCAAGCTGGATTTCCAGTTACCCGGCGAACCGCCCCGCATCGCGCTCGACACCGGCAACGGCGAGCAGCCGCTCGAACCCTGGATGCACACGGTGAGCATCCGGCCCGACGACCTGGAACTCGACATCGTCTGGGGCGGCGCGCTGACCTTCGGCCCCTATGCAAAGCTTGCGACGCTGCGGCGCTTGCAGGCCCATGTGCAATGAACGCCTCCGCCTTCGCCGCCACCGCCGCCGCGTCACCGGCCTGGGCTCCAGTGACGGCACTGCACGGCAGCAGCATCGTGCTGCCGGGGCAGACCCCGCAGGGCGGCCATGTCCTGAGCGTCCTGCTCAAGCGCAGCTATGGCATCGAGGCCGGGCGCGTGTGCATGCGGGCCGATGAAGACCAGCCGTTGACGCCCGGGGATGTCTTCTGGGACACGCCGATGAATTCGTCGGTGCTGCTGGAGAGCGATTTCGTGCCCTGGAAGCTGCAGACCGACGTGGTGCTCATCGCGCGCGCCCATGCGCCGGAAGGACAGCCGACGCAGCGCTGCAGCGTGGGCGTGCAGATCGGCGAAGGCTTCAAGCAGATCCAGGTGACCGGAGACCGTTGGGCGCAGTTCACCGACAAGGACCACGATCCCGTGTTCACCGATCCGGAGCCGTTCACCGACATGGGCCTGCGTTACGAGCGCGCCTACGGCGGCATCGATGTGTTCAGCGACAAGTCCACGGTCTATCCGTATCCGCGCAATCCGCTGGGCAGCGGCTTCGCGGTGCTGAACGTGGCGGAGGCCGTCGACAACCTGCTGCTGCCGAACCTCGAAGACCCGAACGATCCGTTGACGCCGCAGCGGCTGTGCATCGGCGAGTTCACCAGATGGGGCGACCAGCCGCACCCCGTGGGCCTTGGCTGGGTTCCCAAGACCTGGCAGCCGCGCTGCCTGCTGGTCGGCATCCTGCCGGCGGACCGCGTCACCGAGCAGGAATTGCGCGCGGCCTATGCGCAGCTGGTGCCAGCCGACCAGCGCGAGGCCTATGTCCAGAACGGATTGCGGGACATGGACTTCCGATTCTTCAACGGTGCATCGACTGGCCTGTGCCTGCCGTTCCTGAACAGCGACGAGGTGGTGCGGACCTTGAACCTGTCGCCCGAGGGGCGGCTCGACTTCAGGCTGCCGGGGGACGTGCCGCGCATCGGGCTGGACATCGGCTCGGGCATCGAGGCGCCCGATGTGGTCTTGCAGACGGTGCAGATCCGCATGGAAGAGCGGCAGGTCGACCTGGTGTGGCGCGCCGCCGTTCCCTATCCGGGGCGCGACTGGCTGCCGCGGATGCAGAGGATGCAGGTCGTGGTGGAGGAGGCACCGCCATGAGCAACAAGCCGTCGACGCCCTTTGCGGCGAACCCGTTCGTTTTCATCTTCAGCGCGCTGGTCCTGTTGGCGGCGCTCGTCTATTTCGGCTGGGGCGCACTCGACCGGACCGGGTTRGCCGAGGAAGAGGCCGGTGCCGTCGTGACCAGCAAGCGCTACTACCCGCCGGGCACGACCTACCGCACCAACATCGCGGCGGGACGGGCATGGACGCAGGCGGACGCCACCTCCGATGCCTATGTGCTCGAACTGAAGATCGGACAGGATCCCACCGCGGCCATCGTGAGTCGGGAAGCGTATGACGCACTGCGACCCGGCGACAGCGTTCGCGTGCGGATGCACCGCACCCGGCTGACGCGACGGCTTGAAGTCGTGGACGTGCTGCGCTGAAAGAAAAGAAGGAGGAACACGCGATGCTCTGGCCTGCTTCCAAGATGACCGACATGGTGATCGGCCTCGATTTCCACGCCGTGATCATTCCGCCTGCGCCGGCACCGATTCCGATGGTGCCGCACCCCTACTTCGGTTTGATCTACCTGTGGATGACGCCGACCTTTCCGAAAGTCAATGTGCTCATCAACGGGCTGCCGGCCGTGACCGCAGGCGCGATGGGGTACTCGGTGCACATACCAATGGGGCTGCCGGCGCCACCGTCGATGTTGAACCTGGCGTACTGGCGGCGTTACCTGATCAATATCCCGAAGGCGTTGATGCTGGTGGCATTGACGCTGATGGCGAACCTTGCCATCGCTGGTATCTCATCGCTCTTTGTCCAGCCGAATTCCGCGACGGGGCGCTTCGTCAAGGACGTGACCGGCGTCGACACGTCCAGTTGGGGCGGCGTGTGGGGTTCGATCAAGGGCAGCTTCGCGGCGTATACGAAATGGTCGACGTGGGTGAAGTTGTTGATGCCGCCGATTCCGTACCCGGGCGGGCAGGGGTCGGCTGCGATCGGTAGCCCCAACGTGACCGTCAACGGCGGGCCGTTGGCCTTCGTGGCGCCGTTGATGGCGACCTCTTGCAGCGATCTGATCATCGTGCCGAATGCGGCGACCGTGGGGTTCAGCAATGTGATGGTGGGGGTGAGCATTGCGGACATGGCGCGGGCGCTGGCTGTGAATGCGGCGCAGGGGGCGGTGAGCGCGGGCGTCGGCAAGGCCGTCGATCGGGCGAAGGCCGGAAAAAGCCACTGAGGCCGCACGAAGAGGCACACCGCATGGCAGATGGCAAGGTCGCTGTAGGACACCCGATCGACATCGCATCGGGCGCCGTGTTCACGGTGCAGGAAGACTTCGAGCTGCCCGGCACGCTGGGGTTGACCTGGCGGCGTCGCTACTCGACCGATTCGCCCGTGGATGCGTGGCACGGTCAAGGCTGGACAGTGCCCTATTTCATGAAGCTCGAACGCGTGGCGGAAGGCTATCGTCTGCTCGACGAGAACGGAGGCTTCCTGACCTTCGAGTCGGACGAAAGCGGCCTCGTGCAGGGGCAGTCGGTGCACAGCATCGGGGCGAACATGGAGCTGACGCGCGACTCGCGGTACTTCACCATCCTGCACTGGCACCATGGCACTGACGATGTGGAACGCTTCTGCTTCGATGCAGGCGACGAGCAATGGATGCCTTTGCTGTGGATAGAAAACCTGCACGGTCACCGCGTCAGCCTGCAATACGACGATCGGTGCCGGCCCTGGCGTGTGACGCAGGAGCTCGAAGCTCGCACGGTCGAGTTGCACTATGACGCGAACGACCTGATTCGCAGCATCGGCTTCGTCATGGAAGACGGCACGCAGATGCGCCAGGTCTCGTATGAGTACGACGAGGCGCGCCGACTGTGCGTGTCGACCGACAGTGCCGGCGCCCAGACCCGCTACGACTACGATGCGCTCGGCCGGATGGTGCGTGAAACCGGACCGCTGGGTGCCGTCTTCGTCTTCCAATACGACCCCAGCGGCCGCTGTGTCTACAGCAGCGGCACCGGGGGTTACATGGAGCGGCGGGTGCAGTACTTCTCGGCACCGCCGATGCGCCGGGTGTTCGACAGCCTCGGCCACGCGACCGACTACATCCTCAACGCGGCTGGGCAGGTGATTCAGGAGATATCGCCGCTTGGCGCCGTCACCACCAGCGCCTACGACGAGCATGGTCGGCTGGTGGCGCGCACTGGTGCCCTGGGTGGCGTGACTCGCTTCATGTATGACGCGCAAGGCAACCGCGCCCGTATCGTCCATCCCGATGGCTCGGCCGGCACCTTTACGCACAACGACCTGCACCTGATGGTCGACTACATCGATCCGATGGGCGGCGTGTGGCACTACGAGTACGACGCTGCAGGGCGCGCATCGAGCTTCACCAACCCGCTCGGCAACCGGATGGAGTGGGAGCGCAACGCGCTCGGACTGATCACGAAGACGCGCACGCCGGGTGGCCTGGAGATCGAGCGACGCTATGGCCCCCGCATGCGATGGATCGAGGCACGGGATGCCTACTCGCTGCTCGACCGCACGGAGTTCGACGCATTCGGCAATCAGGTGGCGCAGTACGACGCGCAGGGGCTCTCGCAGTCGATCCGCTTCGATGCGAAGAACCGGCCGGTGGCCGCCGTCGATGCGCTCGGCAGGCAGCGAACGATCGAGTGGAACGCATTGGACCTGCCGGTGGCACGAACCGGGCCGGACATTGGCTGGGAACAACGCGACTATGACGTTTTCGGCCGCGTGATTGCGCATCGCAACGCGCTCGGAACCATGACGCTGGAGTACGACACGGAAGGCAAGGTGATCGTTGTCACGAATCGCGCCGGCGAACGCCTGCAGCGACGCTATGACCCCGATGGGCGGATGGTCGCCGAGAAGAGCTTCGACGGACGGGTCGAGACCCGCGAGTACAACCTCGAAGCCGATCCGGTGCGCATCACGAAGGCCGATGGCAGGAGCCTCGCGCTGTCGTACGACGCGTGTGGCGCATTGGTGAGGCGCGAGAGCTCCGACGGCGTCGTTCGAGATAGCTACGAATTCGACAGAAATGGCGAACTGATCGCGGCGTCGAACGAGCATTCCGTGGTGCAACTCGAACGAGACGCGAGCGGCTGCGTGACCGCGGAAGTGCAGAACGGGCGTCGGCTCGAGCACGTGTACGACAAGGACCAGCATCGCATCGCGCGGCGCATCGTCGGTGTGCAAGGCGGCACGCTGCGCTTCGACCGCGATCTGCGCGGCCGTCTCTTGCGCGTCCACGACGGGGCGGGTGTGTGCCAGGCCTTGGCATGGGATGCGGCGAACCGCCTGACCGAACGCCGCTTTCCGCAAGGGATTCAAGAGAATCTGGCCTACAACCAGCAGGGCTTGCTGGCCGAGCAATGTGTTGTGTCGCCGGACGGCAACATGCTCGTGGACCGGCGTTACCACTACGACTGGATGGACTGTCTGGTGGCGCTGGAGGACAACCGCAGGGGCGTGTCGGGCTATGCGCACGATGCCGTCGGGCGCCTGAGCCGGGTGATGGAACAAGGTCAGCCGACCGAGCACTATCTCTACGACGCCAACGGAACGGTGCTGGCCACACATCGCGGCGACCGGCACACGGCCGCAGGCGGACGCACGCTGTCCGACGGCGACCGTGAGTACGACTACGACCAGGCCGGATGCATCGCCGGCGTTCGGTCGGGTGCCGACGAGATCCGACTGCACTACGACTTCAACGGCCAGCTCACCGAGGTGGTGAGCGCTGCGCGGGAACCCATCTCCTACATCCACGACGCCTTGGGGCGGCGCATCGGCAAGAAGGTTGGCGACCAGCACACCGGTTTTCTCTGGGATGGATGCGTGCTCGCTGGCGAAGGGCGTGACGGTGAACTGACCGACACCTATTTCTTTCACACGTTGGCACCGTTGCTGTGGTGGCGGGGCACCGAGCGGCTGGCGCCCGTCACAGGCGTCGTCGGAACGGTGCCCGACGTCTTCAGCGAAGATGGCCGGCGATTGTGGGCCGCGCACTTCGACGCCTACGGAAACCTGCTGCAGCAAAGCGGAAGCACCCCGTGCCCGTTCCGATTTCGCGGCCAGTATTTCGACAGCGAAACGGGTTTTCACTACAACTTCTACCGCACCTACGACCCCGGTCTGGGGAATTACCTGTCACCCGATCCGATCGGGCTCGACGGCGGGGCGAACTTCTATGCCTACCCACGCAGTCCGGTCGACTGGGACGATCCTTTCGGCCTGAAATGCGGCACCGATGCGTGCAAGGCCGAAGAGAAGATGACCAAGGACTACGACAAGCGCGGCTTCAAACTCATCAGCCGAGACGACAAGAGCGTGCATGCCAACGGCATCGACGGGGTCTACATGAACAAGGACCCAAACGGCACGCCCAAATACATCATTGCGGAGTGCAAATCGGGAAGCGCGGTGCTGGGATGGTCGGGCAAGAACGAAAACATTCAGCAGCTGAGCGACAAATGGATCAATAGTCCGCCGGGCCAATCCGGCACCAAACGGCTCGACGGCGCGTTCATGCCCGGTGAGACCCACGCGACCGACATTCGAAACATGGCCGGCACCGGGGAGGTTCAGAAGGAGGTCTACCATCCCGACGACGGTGTGACGAAGTGTGGAAACTATGACAAGCCCAACCGGGGACGATGGACCCTTTGAGGCGCGAAACGGAGTTTTTCATGTCCCAGGATCTTCACGTCTGCATGCTCGATATCGACGCGTTCCGCACTGTGCAGGGCAGCGGCGACCAGGCCCTGCTGCGTAGCGTTCTCAAGAGCAAGCGAAAGCGCATCGAGCGGCATGACGACTATTTCAGAAAGATCGTGAAGCTCGAGCCGTACACGCCACTGACCGTCGCGGTGCGGCAGATCGTGGACGGGGCGATCGACAAGGCTCTTGAGCCGACCTTCCAGTTCGAGCACGCCGCCACCTTGCTGGCCGACGCGCAAGGAACGCCATTGGAGGCCGGCCTGTTCATGGAAACCAAGGCGGAGTTCAACGCAGAAATCGACCGGGCCGTGCGCGAGCTGCGCGAAGCGAAGAAGATCAAGGCGGGCGACTGGCCCGAGCTGTGCAAGATCCTTCAGCGAGGCCCGCTGTTGAATGTGCCGCTTGACGAACGCATGCGGCTGGGCAGCGGCTATCTCACCGCGGAGGAGGCAGCGCGCGCCGCATCCGCCATCGACGGCACGGCCTTCGGCGTGCTCGCACACGGCGCGGACTACACGTGGCCCGATCTGGCACTTCAGGCCGTGCTGCAGTACGCTGGCTGGCTGAGGGCCGCCTCCGCCGCAAAGGCCGGCCTGTTCTTTCACCGCTGACGACTCTCGGGCCCGCAAGATGTCGTTGCGCAACGGTTCTTACGCGGACGCTATCGCTTCGACGCAAGAAACCATGACGGCGCGTTCTGGTCAATTCCGGTGGCTGGTTGTTGCGGTGGTTGTTCTCTGCGCCTCTGCGGGCATCGGTGCATTCGCCGGAGGCGGATGGCGTGCGCTGGCCGTGCTGTCGTTGTTGCCTGGTTGCGTGCTGGGCTTCTGCGCCGCGGATGGCACGGCGATTCGGCGCTGGCGGGATGGCATCCTTGCGCCGTGGAGCCGCGGCGCGCTGGATCTGCCGATTCTTTTCGACACTTTGCGCCAGATGACCGACCTTCCCGCATCGTCCCTGAGCGGCATGCTCGCCACATTGCCGGAATGGAAGGCGGGAGACGAGCCTGCGGCAACCAGACTGGCGCTGTGGCAGACCCAGCAGGCCATCGACCAGAAAGTCTCCGAACAGATGTTCGTTCTTACCCTGGCATGGTTCGTCATTGCTGGCGCACTGTGCGCGGCCGCGGTTTTGAACAGCGTACGTCCTTTACTCGTGGCCTGCATGGTGCTTGTGTGTGCCGTGCCGCTCGGTATAGGGCAAAGGCGGCGCATGCAGCATGCGCGCGCCGAGGGCATACCTCTTAAGGCGAGATTGCCAACCCGCCCCACGGAATGAATACTCCTTCTGAGTTTTTTCGCCCGTGCGCGCACGGGCTGTGTTCGGGCGTAGAAGGGCATAGAGCCTCGGGGGCCGATTCATGATCCATATCGCTGTCATCACCCGGCAAGGCGCTCCGGCGGGGCAGCCCATCGCCGCCGATTTCGGGCCCAACGGGGGCACGATCGGCCGTGCGGACACCAACACGCTGGTGCTCGTCGATCCCGACCGCACGGTCTCGCGCGTCCATGCCCAGGTGCTGTGCCGTGACGGCCAATACTTCGTCATCGACCGCGGCAGCAACCCGATGCAGTGCAACGGCGTGTCGCTGGGATCGGGCAAGGAAGCGCCGCTCGCCGACGGCACGCGGCTGGTCGTCGGCAGCTTCGAGCTCAGCGTGCGCATGACGGCCGCCGCGCCGCCTGCGCTGGCCATTCCCAACACCGTGATGTCGGCACCCACAGCCGCCGCCCCCGCGAGTGCCGGCGACGACCCCTTTGCCGATCTGCTCGCAGGGCTCGGACCGCCGGCGGCGCCCGCGGCCGGGCCTGCCGCAGCCGCCACATCCCACGCCAAGGCTGCGGCGCCCGCCAGCGCCGACGCGTTGCTGTTCCCCGATCCGATGGAAAGCGGTTCGCGCAACGCGCAGGCCGCGCAGGTCGATCCGTTCGCCAACCTGCTGGGGTCCACGCCTTCCTCCGCGCCCTCCGCGGGTCTCGGCGCGCTCGACGATTTCTCCGATCTGGGCGCGCCGCCCGCGCACGGCAAGGCGGCCGGCATCGACGAGCTGTTCGGCGGCATGGGCAGTGGCGGCGGCATCGGCGGCGATCCGCTCGCGCTGTCGCCGCTGGCCGATCCGCTGCTGCAGCCGAACACGGCTTCTTCCGCGGACCCGCTGGCCGCATTGCAGAGTGCGGCACCGCCCACGCCGACGCCTCGTTCCGACCATGTGCCGATCGATCAGTTCGGCTTCACGCCGCCGAGAGCTGTCACGCCACCGCCTCCGCCGCCCCCGCCACCCGTGGAAGCGCTGCCGCAGTTCGACGACATCACGGGGCAGCCGATACGCATCAGCGGGCCCGAGGTCGCAAGCAGGCCGTTCGAACCACCACCACCGCCTCCGCCCCCGCCGCTCGCCCAGAGAGCGACCGCGCCCGCGGCCCCGCGCGCCGAACGCACCGCGTCCGACGACGAGTTGCTCGCCGCCTTCCTGCGCGGCCTCGCCAGCACGCACCAGGCGCCCGAGATGCTCACGCCCGGCCTCATGGAGCGCATCGGCTCCATCCTGCGCAGCGCCACCGAGGGCACGCTGCAGCTGCTGCTCACGCGCCAGGAGTTCAAGCGCGAGGTGCGCGCCGACGTCACGATGATCGCGGCGCAGGCCAACAACCCGCTCAAGTTCTCGCCCACGGTGGAGGTGGCGCTTGCGCACCTGCTGGGGCCCGGCGTGCGCGGCTTCATGCCGCCGGAGGCCGCGATGCGCGATGCCTTCAACGACCTGCGCGCGCATCAGTTCGGCGTGATGGTGGGCATGCGCGCGGCGCTGGCCCACGTCATCGCGCGCTTCGAACCCGAAGAGCTCGAAAAGAAGATCAGTTCGAAGTCGGCGCTCGATGCGCTCTTCAGCGCCAACCGCAAGGCCAAGCTCTGGGACCAGTTCGTGGCGCTCTACGGTGGCATCGCGAGCGAGGCGGAAGACGATTTCCACAACCTCTTCGGCAAGGCCTTCCTCCAAGCCTACGAAGAGCAGATGGCGCGCCTCAAGTCCGACACCTGAACCACCCCTCAGGCCCAACAGCAACCGCACCAGCAAAAGCGAGGCACCCCGCTTGGAAATCGAAATCGTCACGCTGTCCCGCCAGGGCGGCCGCACCTACAACGAGGACGTCCACGGCCATTGGCATGACGAGCGCTACGTCGCCTGCCTGGTGGCCGACGGCGCGGGCGGCCATGGTGGCGGCGACGTGGCGGCCGCGACGGCGCGCAGCAGCGTGCTGGGCGGCTTTTCGGCCGCGCCGGGGCTGGACGAGTTCACCTTGCGCACCCTGGTCGAGCAGGCCAACCGCGACGTGGTGGCGCGCCAGGCCGAAGGCGGCAAGCTGGCCGGCATGCGCTCGACCGTGGTCTTCGCGGCCATCGACCTCGAGCGCCAGGCGCTGGCCTGGGTGCACAGCGGCGACAGCCGGGCCTACCTGTTTCGCGGCGGCGCCATCGTGGCGCGCACCACCGACCACAGCCTGGTGCAGCAGATGGTCGCCGGCGGCATGCTCGACGAAGAGGGCGCGCGCCTGCATCCGCAGCGCAACATGCTGCTGTCGGCGCTCGGCTCGATCGAGGAGGCGCCCGACATCACGGTGTCCGACCGCATGCGTCTGGAGGCCGGCGACGTGCTGCTGCTGTGCAGCGACGGCGTGTGGGAGCCGCTGGGCGACGAATGCCTGGTCGACACGCTGCACGCCTCGCGCACGCCCAGCCAGTGGACCGAGCAGCTCGACACGCAGATCAAGGCGCGTGCCAAGCCGGGGCACGACAACTACACGGCGCTCACGCTGTGGGTGATGCCCGACGAGGAGGACGATGCCACGCGGCTATTGCCGGCGAGCGAGGGAGAGACGGTGCCGGCGCGGATCGAAGAAGAGCCTTCGGCGCCTGAAAAGCCGGCGGGCTAGGCCAGGCACGCCTGCGGGTGCAGGCATCAAGGTCAAGGCTTCTTGGGCCTGTAGGCCTTGAGCGTGCCGCTCACGCTCACATCCACCGTCACCACCACGAGGGCCGATTCCATCTTGCCGTTGTCCTGGCGCTCCATCGGCTTGCGGGTGGTCGTCTGCTTGGTGGGGGTGCCCTTCCAGCGCATCGTGCTCGAGCGCACCAGTTCCTTGTTGCCCAGGTGGTTCTGTTCCAGCACCGTGATGGCGCCGTTGCCCGCGTTCTTGGAGAGGATCGATGTGTGGTGGGAGCGGCCGATCGTATCGGTGGAGCTGTCCGTCCAGCCCGAGCCGTCGGTGAAGGTGACGTCGGTGGTGGTGCTCGTCGTCATCTCGTAGTTGCGATACTGGAGGATGTCGCCGGGCAGCGCATCCTTGAGCGCGATTGCATTGCCCCAGATGTAGTCGTCGTCGGCGCCTGTCGGGCCGAAGTCCGACGACGTCCCGGCACCGGCCTGGAGCAGGGCACTGTTGGCCAGATCCCAGCATTCGCCCGCGCCGATCTGCTTGCCGACCTGTGCGCTGGCCCATTGAAGGACCGTGGCGTTCAGCGTTGCCATCGCGTGTTCCTTGTGAGGAGGCTGGGGCGGCTCCCGGCCGCGGTGCGGCCGGGGAGGCGCCTCAGACCTTCTTGTTGGCCGCGATGTCCCAGCCGGTTTCCTTGGTGCCGTCGCCGGAGCCGTCGGCCTTCTGCGGCGTGTACTCGTACTTGAACTTCGAGAAGTTCAGCGTCACGGTTTCGGTCAGGCGGTCTTCGCCGCCGCTGCCGCCGGTGCTGATGTGGGTCACGATGATGTCTTCCATCGTGAGCTTGATGTACTCGAGCGGCGTGGCGCCGGCCTTGCGCACGACCAGCGTGCCCTTCTTGATGTGCTGGCCGTTGCAGCAGTCGAGCAACAGCAGGTGCGAGGCGGAGTCGACGTACTTGGTCACCGAGACGTCCTGCACGGTCACCTTGCCCGCGCCCGAGCCGCCGCCGGTATGGCCGGTGCCGGACTGGCTGGCGCCCCAGCTCCAGGCGAGAACGTCGATTTCCTTCTTGTGCGAATCGTCCTTGGATTCGCCGTCGACGCCTTCGAGCTTCAAAAACATGTCTGCAGCCATGATGCTTACCTTTCAGTTGTGTGTGTGAGTCAGAAATAGAACGGGCTTCCGTGCGGTGCCGAAGCGTTGTTTGCCCGGGAGCTATGGAGAGAACGAGCAGTGGGCCCTGATTTCAAAGGCCCACCGAAGGCATAGGCCACCCGTTTGGCGCCCGCTACTTGGCGCCCTTGCCCGAGGGCAGCTTCGACACCAGCCGCAGCGACACCGTGAGGCCTTCGAGCTGGTAGTGCGGGCGCAGGAAGAACTTCGAGGTGTAGTAGCCGGGGTTGCCCTCGACCTCTTCCACCACCACCTCGGCCGCGGCCAGGGGCTTGCGGGCCTTGGTCTCTTCCGAGGAGTTGACGGGATCGCCGTCCACGTAGTTCATGATCCATTTGTTGAGCCAGCGTTGCATGTCGTCGCGCTCCTTGAAGCTGCCGACCTTGTCGCGCACGATGCACTTGAGGTAGTGCGCGAAGCGGTTGCAGGCAAAGAGGTAGGGCAGGCGCGCCGCGAGGTTGGCGTTGGCCGTGGCATCCGGGTCGTCGTACTCGGCCGGCTTGTGCAGCGACTGGGCGCCGATGAAGGCCGCGAAGTCGGAGTTCTTGCGGTGGATCAGCGAGAGCAGGCCGGCCTTGGAAAGCTCGGCCTCGCGCCGGTCGCTGATGGCGATCTCGGTCGGGCACTTCTGGTCCACGCCGCCGTCGTCGCTCGGGAAGGTGTGCAGCGGCAGGTTTTCCACCGCGCCGCCCGACTCGATGCCGCGGATGCGCGAACCCCAGCCGTAGAGCTTGTAGGAGCGGTTGATGTTGGTCGCCATCGCATAGGCGGCGTTGGCCCAGGCGTACTTGCTGTGGTCGGCGCCGGCCGTGTCTTCCTCGAAGTCGAACTCCTCCACCGGGTTGGTGTTGGCGCCATAGGGCGTGCGCGCCAGGAAGCGCGGCATGCACAGGCCCAGGTACTTGGCGTCGTCGGAGTCGCGCAGCGACCGCCAGCCGGCGTACTCGGGCGTGAGGAAGATCTTGGTCAGGTCGCGCGGGTTGGCGAGCTCCTGCCACGATTCCATCTGCATCAGGTTGGGGCTTGCGCCGGTGATGAAGGGGGCGTGCGCCGAGGCCGCGATCTTGGACATCTCGCCGAGCAGCTCGATGTCGGGCGGGCTCTGGTCGAAGTGGTAGTCGCCCACCAGCGCGCCGAAGGGCTCGCCGCCGAACTGTCCGTATTCCTGCTCGTAGACCTTCTTGAACATCGGGCTCTGGTCCCAGGCCGCGCCCTTGAACTTCTTGAGGGTCTTGGCCAGCTCCACCTTCGAGATGTCCATCACCCGGATCTTCAGGTGCTCGTCGGTCTCGGTGTTGTTCACCATGTAGTGCAGGCCGCGCCACGCACTCTCGAGCTTCTGGTAGTCGGGGTGGTGGATGACCTTGTTGACCTGGTCGGTCAGCTTGGCGTCGATCGCGGCGATCATGGCCTGGATCGACTTGGTCACATCCTTGCCGATGACGGTGCTGTTGCTCAGCGCCTGCTGCGCGAGCGTGAGCACCGCGGCTTCGACGGCGCTCTTGGCTTCGTCGCTGCGCGGCTTGAATTCCTTCTGCAGGAGCGACGAAAAGTCGCTGCCCGCATACGCGACATCTTTCAGTGCGCTCTGTTCGAGTGCTTCGGCCATGGTGGTTTCTCCTCGTGTACCGGTGTGTCAGGCAATGGGGGTCAGGCGGCCGGCTTGGCGGCGTCGTCGGGCTTGGCGGTCGCGGCCAGCGACTGCAGCAGGGCCGGGTCCTCGAGCACCTTGGCCAGCAGTTCCTCGGCGCCGTTCTTGCCGTCCATGTAGGTCACGAGGTTGGACAGCTGCGTGCGCGCCTCGAGCAGCTTGTTGAGCGCGCCGACTTTCCTGGCGACCGCTGCGGGCGAAAAGTCTTCGATGTTCTCGAAGGTGAGCTCGACCTTGAGTTCGCCTTCGCCGGTCAGCGAGTTCTCGACCGCGAACGCGGCGCGCGGCTTCATCGCCTTCATGCGCGAGTCGAAGTTGTCGACATCGAACTCGAGGAACTTGCGGTCGGCCACGGGCGCGAGCGGATCGGCCGGCTTGCCCGACAGATCGGCCAGAACGCCCATCACGAAGGGCAGCTGGATCTTCTTCTCGGCGCCGTAGAGTTCCACGTCGTATTCGATCTGGACCCGTGGCGCCCGGTTGCGGGCGATGAATTTCTGACTGCTCTTGGCCATGGCGATGCTCCTTGCGGGGGTAGATGGGGCGGTTCGATCAACAGGAAAGAATGAAGAGGGACGGCTACTCGGACGAACGCTTGCCGGTCACGGTCTCGATCGTGTCCAGCGCGTTGGGTGCGAGGTTGGCCATGATTTCGAGGAAGCTCACGCCGATGAGCTTCTTGGCGCGGTCGATCAGGAGCGGCGCGGGGTTGCCGGGCTCGGTCTGCTCGAGGAAGCGGATCACGCGGTCCAGCGTCTGCAGCGCGTCCTGCCGGCTCTGGATCTCGCCGCGCGCGGCGGCGGGGCGCGGCGCGGCGCCGCCGGCCTGCGAGGCATCGCCTTCGGCGCCAGCAGACGCATCGGTCTCTTCGGGCGCACCGATGGCGGCGCTGCAGGCCTTCTGCAGCATGCGGCCGATGGAGCGAAGCGGGGACAGGTCGATCACGTCGGAGCGGCCGGTGCGTTCGACCAGCAGGGCCTGCAGCTTCTCGACCAGCCCGGGCACCCCGATCGCGGCCTGGATCAGCTCGGGCCGTTCGGCGTGGAGCGCTTCGAGGCCGCCCTGGATCTGTGTCGGCGAATAGGTGGCTTCGCCGCCGACCGCGTTCAATGCGTTGTTCGCGATCGCGATGTCGCGCACGCGGATGGCGCCCACGCCGGGCGCCACGCCCACCTGCGCGTCGTACAGGTCGCGCAGCACCATGCTCTCGTCGCCGAGCGGCGCGAGCGCGTTGAGGCGCATGGTGGGGTCGTTGTCGTCGTCGGCATCGAGCTTTGGATGTATGCCGTCCCAGAACTTGTCGAGAAGGCCGGTCATCAGCTGGAGCCCGGCGACGAAGCCGGTGAGGCCCTGCAGCCGTGTCGAAGCGCGCAGCAGCAGCACCGCGGCGCGCACGTCCTTGCTGCGGCGCAGGATCGCGTCGGATTGCTCGGCCACTTCGCGCCACTCCGGCTCCACCGCCGGAATGACGGTGTCGCCGAACTGTTGCTCGGGCTTGCCCTGCGCGGACGTGGTCAGCGCGGTGAAGTCCGCGTCGTACTCCAGATCGTCCCCGCATGGCGATGCCTCGCCAATGGGCGTGAGCAGTGCTTCGACAAGTTCGTGAGTCAGCATGTTGCCTGTTCGAGTTCGCTGGTGATAATCAAAGATGCGTCAGAACCGGTCAATGCAACGAAGGGAATAGCATGCGCACGCTGGGTACACACCATTCGTCCTATGAAGGCTTCTTCGCTGCGGCATCGCGGCGCCGTGTCGCAGCGCTCGGCCTTGCGGTGGCGGGTCTTGCCATGGCGGGCTGCGCGAGCAAACCGGTGGTCACGCCGGTGAGCATCACGCTCGTGGCCGGCGCCGATGCCAACCCCGACGCGCGCGGCCGCGCCTCGCCGCTCACGGTGCGCGTCTATGCGCTGAAGTCGCCCGGACCCTTCGAGGGCGCAGACTTCTTCTCGCTGTTCGAGAAGGACCAGGCCACGCTCGGCGCCGAGCTGGTGCAGCGCGAAGAGATGCTGCTGCGTCCCGGCGAGACCAAGAAGCTCGATCTCACCCTGCCGGCCGACGCCAAGGCCATTGCCGTGATGGCGGCGTTCCGCGATCTCGATCGCGCGCGCTGGCGCGAAGTGCGCCCGGTGACGCCGGGCAAGGCGCAGACGCTCACCGTCAACTTCGGTGCCCGCCAGATCCGCATCGAAAGCAAATAGCCGCAGCTTGCCTTGGGGGCGAGTCATGCCGGCCGCCCTGGGCGTACCAGCGGCTGGTCGGCCGGCAGGAAGCGCTCGAACAGATCGGTCACGAAGGCCCCGCCGCTGGCGCCTGATGCGGCGGCCGTGACGTAGAGGCCGCGCCAGCGCGGCGCGCGCGAGCCCTTGCCGTGGCTTTCGAACAGGACTTCCGCAATCTCGCGCAATGCGGGCTGCAACGCCTGCAGGGCCTCGACGAACGCATGGATCGCGAGCCGGGCTGCGGCCCCCTGCTGTTCGCGCAGCAGGGCCATGCGCAGGCCATGCAGTTGCAGCGCGATGGGATCGAACAGGGCATCCAGCCGGTCGCCGGCCGGTGTGCCTGGCGCGGCGAACGGGTCTGCCAGGCGATGGCCCAGTGCCTGCGCCAGCACTTCGGGTGGCAGGGCGCCGCGCAGCGTCGCGTAGCCCGCCAAGTGCTCGAGCCCGGTGACGACGAGGTAGACGGGCAGCTGCAGACGCAAGGTGTCGCCTGCTTCGTCGAGCAGCCGGCGCATCCTCGCGGCCAGGGGGCGCAGGTCCGCGGCATCCGCCTGCAGCAGCTCGCTGGCGGAGAAGCACGCCACCACGCCGTTGAGTGGCAGGCGGTCGCGCCGTTCGGCGAGCGCCAGCAGCGCCTGCAGCCAGAGGCCGCGCGCGCGCGGCGCGCCGGCGGCTTCTCCGACCGCGGCGGGGTGGATTTCGATGGCCACCATCGCGCCGGTGAGCCACCAGTGCCAGCAGGCCTCGGCGGGAGCTTCGCTGTAGTGCAGCAGGGCCTGGCGTTCGCCCCGGGCGGTTGCAAGAAGCCCCGGCAGGTCGGACGCCGCATCGCCGAGAAACAGGAACCATGGCACGGGTGCCGCCGGTGCATGAGAGGCCCGCGGTGGCCGCGGTGCCTGCCGCAGCGCCTGGCGCGCCTGCACCATGGACTCGCGGAGGGCGTCGATGGCGCTTGCGTCGACGGGCGCGTCGAGCGTTTCGATGCGCCGCAGCAGCGCACGCCGCCGCGCGCCGCGGCCCGCATCGCGCACCGTGGCGTACAGCAGCACGAAGCCGAGCAGGCACAGCGCGAGCAGTGTCCAGAAGAAGTGGGCAGGCGACAGCATGGCGGTCATGGCGGGGGCGGTCTGGCGTTGTTCAGCGCGCGACCGTTTCGAGGAACACGAAGTCGGCAATCAGCCGCTCGCTGTTCTTGCCGGCGGCCAGCGCTTCGCGCAGCCGCAGCAGGTAGGCGGAGGCGAGCTCGAAGGGCGGGCGGTCCGAGGTTTCGGTGAAAGGCGTCGGCATCGACAGCACCGTGATCAGTACGCTGCCGAAGGGCGGGCTCACGAGCCAGCTCGACGGGATGTCGCGGCCCAGCTCGAGCGTTGCGCCGGCTTGCAGCCGCGTGGGCGCCTGCCCGGTGTTGAGGTGCATGACCGAGCCATCGACGTTGTAGTAGTCGACCCAGATGTAGCTATCGTGGCGCGGCGCCACCACGTGCACGCGCACGCTGTCGCCTTCGCGCAGCTGGCGGTTGCGGGCCGTGGGGGCGTCCACGTCCAGCCCGTAGTTTTTCTCCTGGTTGCGTGCCTGGTACGGCTTGAGGATGGCAAACACCTCGCAGTGCGGCCACACGCGCAGGCCGATGTCGAAGCGCGGCGATGCGACACCGGGCATGGCGCTCACCTCGCGCTCGACCCGCGGCAGGTCGTCGGGCAGCGAGACGAAGCCGGTCACGTGCGTGCGGCCGTCCTTGTCGGCCGAGGCCGAGAGGTCGGCGCAGGCATAGGCCTGCAGGTGCTGGTCGATGCGCTGGGTCAATGCGGTCTTGGTCGTCGTGGGCGCGGCGGCCCACAACCAGAGCAGATAGAGCAGGGGCAGCAGCAATGCGAAGGCGGCACTGGCGCGCAGCAGCGACCGGTCGCGCCGGCGCGTGTCGTTGGGGCCGCGCGGGTCCGGCACGCCGTAGGGCTGGGGAGTGATGTGGTCCTGCGCCAGGCTGCCGAGGGGCAGGGGCTGCAGCCGCAACTGGCGGCCATGCAGGTCCTTGAGCTTGCCGAGCTCGCCCTGGTCGCCGTCCTCGAAGTAGTACTGGCCCTTGAAACCGTGCGCCAGCGCATGCCAGTAGACCTCGCGCACCTCGTCGTCCTGCGCAGTCAGCGCCGACAGGTGGTGAAAGAACTCGCTGTGCGCATTGTTGGAGTTGAAGAGCTGCACCTGCAGCGGTGCGGTGCCGGCGTCCGCGCCGGGGTGGCGTGCCAGGATCTCGTCGATCCACGCCACCATGGCGAAGACCGCCGATTCGACCTGCGCTGCGGGCGTGCCGGATGCGTCGGCCTCGGCGCGTGCCGCATCGAGCAGCCGGCGGGCCTGCTGCTGTGCATCGTCGTGCAGGAGGGCGGGCCGTCCGGCCGCAATCGATGCGTCGAGGGCGAGGCCGAATGAGATGAATGCGGAGAAACAATCGAGCAGTCGGGCCATGAACTGTGCCCGCTCAGTCGTGCATTGCGAAGGATGCCTTGCACCGGCGTCTGCAGCGATGGCACATGCCCATGTCCCCGGTTCCTTCGAGTGAGCGTTCATTCTTCCAAAGCGCTCCTCGCGGGCGCCATACCGCTTGGGGTCTATGCCGTTGGTGGGGCAAGCTGGCCTTGCTGTGCGGGGCAATCGCCGTTATCTTCTGCAATCGCTGACTTCAACGCACGCTGGGACAACGGACAAGCCATGAAAATCCTGATCGCCGACGACCACCGGCTCGTCATCGAGGCGGTCAAAGCCAAGTTGTCGGAGCTGGAGCCTGGTATCGAATTCGTTCTGGCGATGAGCGTCGACGAATTGCTTGCAGGCGCGAACGACGACCTCGACCTGGCCCTGATCGATCTCAACATGCCCGGCGCAGACGGCCAGGCCCACATCGACGAAATCCGGCGCCGCCATCCGGCCGTGCCGGTGATCGTGCTGTCGGGCTACGAAGACCCGGCCATCATGCGCAGCGCGCTCGAGCGCGGCGTGCTCGGATTCATTCCAAAGGCCTACTCGCCCGAGGTCATGCTCTCGGCGGTACGCCTGGTACTGGCCGGCGGCGTGTACGTGCCGCCGATGATGCTGACGGCGCTGCCGCCGGGCATCGTGGCCGGCGTGGCCCCGCAGGCGGGAGGCGCCGAGGCGCTGACGCGCAACGGCGGTGGCGGCAACCAGACACTGGAACACCTGCGCAGCGTGCTCACGGAGCGTCAGGTCGAAGTATTGCAACTGCTGTCACAGGGAAAGCCCAACAAGCTGATCGGCCGCAGCCTGGGCATCAGCGAGGGCACGGTAAAGATCCACCTGGCCGCGATCTTCCGCGCGCTGAATGTGCGCAACCGCACCGAGGCGGTGGTCGCTGCGCAGGCGCTGACTGAAGCGCAGCAGGCCTGAGAGCCTGTTATCGGCCGCCGCGTTAGGGACACGGCACAGGGCAGTTCAGGGCGCGTGCACAGGCCACCGGGTGCTCCCCTCCGCGAATGTCCCCCGCTTCGCTCCTCCTTTATTTCGCTGCGGGGAGCACCCGGTGCCCTGTGCACGAGGGCACGCTGCTGGTTTGCGGCCGATCAACCACTGCGCTGAGCGATCACGCCGATGGTGTGCTCTGCGCAGCGAAATAAAGGAGGAGGCCTGCGGCCTTAGGC
>NZ_JBFUHN010000032.1:0-69454 GCF_056402375.1 Variovorax sp. P4_B10
CAAGGCTGGTGCCTTGCAAGCGCGGGCAACGCCGCAGACGGCCCCTTTGCGAAGCAACCCGAAGGGAAGCTCGCCACAGCCCGCCCCTCGGCGTTGCGCTCCTTGTGCGTGCGGACGCACGCACGGCGTCACGCGCCTTGATGGGCGGGCTGTGGCGAGCTTCGCGACCCCTTGCATAGGATGAACAGGCCCTAGTTGCCCAAGAGGAGTTCGTAGCGGGCAAAGGACGAGGCGCCTTTTCGAATCTCGCTGTGCAGCGAGAACCCGAAGCGTTCATAGAGCGAGCGCAGCGGCGCCCTGTCCGCCACGCAGTCGAGCCGCAGATGCCGGCGGCCCAGGCTCCGGGCGCGTTCGCGCGCAAAGTCCAGCAGCGCCGTCGACACGCCGTGCCCGGCCCAACGCCGACGTACCGCCAGCTTGTGCACGAACGCCGAGCTGCCGCTCTCGATCTCGGGCCAGAAGTACGGGTCTTCCAGGTCGAGCCGCATCACGCCGGCCACTTCGCCGCTCTTCCGCGCGATGAAGTAACGCCCGGCATCGGTGTCGCGCTGCACGCGTTCAAGGCCAACGTCGGAGGCTGACCACAGCGGCCGGCCATCGGCGGCCAGCCATTGGGCCGCTTCGGTCAGGACGGCGGCGACGGTGGCCGCCTCATTGGGGAGGGCTTGTTCGATGTGCATCGCGGTGGCCGAGGATAGCCGACCGCGAAGCCTTCAGAGCACTGGTTGATCGGCCGCAAACCGGCAGCGTGCCCTCGTGCACAGGGCACCGGGTGCTCCCCGCAGCGAAATAAAGGAGGAGCGAAGCGGGGGACATTCGCGGAGGGGAGTACCCGGTGGCCTGTGCACGCGCCCTGAACAACAGCGCCCCGCACCACGCCGCGCAACTCAACAGGCTGCTGCGTGGCCCCAAACAGAGACAGGCTCTCAATCGTGCAGCGACGACAGAAACTGCTTCAGCTCCGGCGTCTGCGGATTGCCGAACAGCTCCGCCGGCGGCCCCATCTCGTGCACGCGGCCCTGGTGCATGAAGATCACGCGGTCGCTGACCTTGCGCGCGAAGCTCATCTCGTGCGTCACCATCAGCAGCGTTATGCCTTCGTCGGCCAGCGATTCCACCACGCGCAGCACCTCGCCCACCAGCTCGGGGTCGAGCGCCGAGGTGATCTCGTCGCACAGCAGCACGGCCGGCTCCATCGCCAGTGCGCGGGCAATGGCCACGCGCTGCTGCTGCCCGCCCGAGAGCTGATCGGGCATGGCGTCGAACTTCTCGGCCAGGCCGACGCGTTCGAGCAGCTTGCGCGCCTGCGAGGCGGTTTCCATCGACGAGCGCTTCTTCACCAGCGTGGGCGCCAGCATCACGTTCTTGCCGACCGTAAGGTGCGGAAACAGGTTGAAGCTCTGGAAGATCATGCCCACGCGCTGGCGCAGCTCGCGCATGGCCATGGCGCTCTCGTGCAGCAGCGGCTTGCCGTCGACGGTGAGCGAGCCTTCCTGGAACACCTCGAGCCCGTTGATGCAGCGCAGCAGCGTGCTCTTGCCCGAGCCGCTCTTGCCGATGATAGCGATCACCTCGCCGCGCTTCACGTCGAGGTCGATGCCCTTCAGCACCTCGTTGGTGCCGTAGGACTTGCGCAGCGCGGTGATGCGCACGATGGGCGCGGCGAACGTGGCGGAGTCCACCGGCGGTCGGGGTTGTTTGTCAAGCACGGCGGCCATGGGTCTTCCTCTCGAGGTTCTTGGCGTACAGGCTCACGGGGAAGCACAGCACGAAGTAAAGCAGCGCCACGCAGCTGAACACCACGAAGGGCTTGAAGGTGGCGTTCGAAATCATGCTGCCGGCCTTGGTGAGCTCGACAAAGCCGATCACCGAGGCCAGCGCCGTGCCCTTGATCACCTGCACCAGGAAGCCGACCGTCGGTGCAATGGCGATCTTCACGGCCTGCGGCAGGATCACATGGCGCATCTGCTCGCCGAAGCTCAGGGCCAGGCTGCCCGAGGCTTCCCACTGGCCCTTCGGAATCGAGGCCACGCAGCCGCGCCAGATCTCGGTGAGAAAGGCGCTGGTGTAGAGCGTGAGCGCCACGCTGGCTGCGGTCCAGGCCGACACGTCGACGCCGAACAGCGCAATGCCGAAGTAGGCGAGAAACAGCTGCATCAGCAGCGGCGTGCCCTGGAAGAGCTGCACATAGAGGCCGACGGCCTTGTTCGCGAACATGCCGCCGCGCAGCCGAAGGAACAGCAGCAGCCCTCCCACGATGCCGCCGCCGACGAAGGCGATGAACGAGAGCACGACAGTCCAGCGCAGCGCCATCAGCAGGTTGCGCAGGATGTCCCAGAGAGAAAAGTCGGTCATGGCGACGGGTTCCTGCGTTCAGCGGCCGAAGAAGAACTTCGGCCCGGCCCAATTGAGCAGCCGCCGCAGCGCAACCGCCAGCGCCAGGTAGATCAGCGTGGCGATGATGAAGGCTTCGAAGGCGCGGAAGTTGCGGCTCTGGATCAGGTTGGCCGCATAGCTCAGCTCCTCGGTGGAGATCTGGCCGCACACCGCGGAGCCCAGCATCACGATGATGATCTGACTCACCATGGCGGGCCACACCTTCTTGAGCGCGGGCGGCAGCACCACGCGGGTGAACACCTGCACCTTGTTGAGCGCCAGGCTCACGGCCGCCTCGATCTGCCCCTTGGGCGTGGCCTCGATGCCGGCGCGGATGATTTCCGTGGCGTAGGCCCCGAGGTTCATCACCATCGCGATGATCGATGCCGTCTCCGGCGTGAGCTTGACGCCCGCCGCGGGCAACCCGAAGAAGATGAAGAAGAGCTGCACGATGAAGGGCGTGTTGCGGATCAGTTCCACATAGCTGCCGGCGACCCAGCGAAGCCACGGCGGCCCGTTGGCGCGCGCCCAGGCGCAGGCCACGCCCACGGCCATGCCGATGACCGTGGCGATGGCTGTCAGGCCGATCGTCCAGGCAACGCCCTTGGCGAGCAGCCGCCAGTCGACAAGAACTGCACCGAAGTCGAATTCCATGGCGGCGCCTTTGTTCGAGGTTCGACGCGGATCAGACGGGCAGGTCGCCGGCGGCCTTGCCGAGCCACTTCTTCGACATTGCGTCGAGCGTGCCGTCCTTCTTGGCCGCTGCGATGATCTCGTTGACCTTGGTCTTCAATGCGGTTTCGCCCTTTGCGACGCCGATGAAGCAGGGGCTGTCCTTCAGCAGCAGCTTGAACTCGGCGCTCACCTTCGGATTCTTGGCGAGCATGTCGCCGGCGACCGCCGCGCTGGTGGCGATGGTTTGCGTCTGGCCGGCCACGAAGGCCGCGATCGTTGCGTTGTTGTCCTCGAAGCGGCGGTAGTCGACATTCGGCGGCGCCACCTTGTTCAGTTCCTGGTCTTCCATCGCGCCGCGTGTCACAGCGACGGTCTTGCCGGCCATGTCGGCAAAGCTGGTGAGCTTCATGCTCTTGGCCGCGTACACGGCCTGGAAGAAGGGCGCATAGGCCGAGGAGAAATCGATCACCTTCTCGCGCTCGGCGTTCTTGCCGAGCGTGGAGATCACGAGGTCGGCCTTCCGGGTCTGCAGGTAGGGGATGCGGTTGGCGCTGGTCACGGGGACCAGCTCGACCTTGACGCCGAGCTTGGCGGCGATCAGTTCGGCCATCTCGATGTCCAGGCCTTGGGGCTTCATGTTCTTGTCGACCGAGCCGTAGGGCGGGTAGTCGGTCGGCACGGCGATCTTGACGGTCTTGGCCTTGAGCACGTTGTCGAGTGCGTTCTGGGCCTGGGCGGCGCCGGTTGCGGCCAGCATGGCGACGGAAGCGAGCGCGAGCGTAAGGTGGCGTTTGGACGAAGAGAAGGTCATAGCAAGGCTCCTAGGTAAGTCGATGAATCGGTGTCGTCGGTGGCGGACGCGGCGGCCTTGCGGCGCTTGGGCTTGCCGGGCGCGGTGGTGTGCGTGTTCTGCAGCGGCGCGAGGGCGTCGCGCAGCTGCGCGAGCGGGTCGGTGGGCGCCTGCACGCGCAGCGCCGACTGCACCGTGCCGATGTGTTCGGCCATCAGTGTCTCGGCGGCCGTGTGGTCGCCACGCTCGAGCGCCGCGACGATCTGCACGTGGTCTTCGCACGACTGCACCGCGTCGTGCGTGCTTTGGTAGAGCATGGCGATCAGCGTGGTGCGCGCCGTGAAGTCGCGCAGCGTGTCGGCCAGCAGCGTGTTGCCCAGGCATTCGGCCAGGCACACGTGAAAGTCGCCGAGCAGGAAGCTGCGGTTGCCGACGTCGCTCTCTTTCAGTGCGGCTTTTTCACGCTGAAGGTGCGCCTTCAGCTGGCGCAGGGCGACCTTGTCGATCTTGCCGGTGCTGCCCGTGCTGCGGATGAGGCCGAGCTCGATGACGCGGCGCGCCTCGAAGGCTTCGCGGGCCTCGTCCTGGGAGGGTTCGATCACGAACCAGCCGCGGCGCGCGCTCACGGTGACGATGCCGCGCGCGGCCAGCCGGGTGAGCGCCTCCCGCACGATGGTGCGGCTGCAGTCGAACAGCATGGCGAGCTGCTGCTCGCCCAGGCGCGAACCCGGCGCGAGCTTCTGCGCCATCACCGCCTCGACGATGCGTGCACTGATTTCGGATGCGGAAATGGCCATAGGCCTGCATACCAGCAGCTTCTGTGCCAACTGGTATGCAAGCGATGTGCACCGAAATGGGTCAAGCGGGCGCCGGATTCAGTCCATTCAGGTGCCCCAACCCCTCAACGCCGCCCCAGCGCGCTGGCCGGCAGGGTCAGCAGCATGAGCAGTGCCGACAGCACCAGCGCTCCGCTCAGGACGTAGAGGCTGGCCGTGAAACCGCCCGTCAGGGTCTTGAGGGCGCCGACCATCATCGGTGCGACCAGCCCGGCGCTGCCGCCGATGGTGCTGATGAGCGCGATGCCGGCGGCCGCGCCGCTCTTCGACATGAAGCTGCCGGGAATAGCCCAGAGCACGGTGAAGGCGCTGGAGATGCCCATCGATGCCAGCGCCAGGCACAGCACGGCGGCGAAGGGGCTGTGCATGAAGAGCGTGGTCAGTGCCAGGCCGGCCGCGCCCGCGAGCGCGCCCAGCGCGAAGTGCCAGCGGCGTTCCTTGTGCCGGTCGGAGTGCCGCCCGACCACGATGTTCGCCGCGATGCCGGCGACCGCGGGAATGACCGAATAGAAGCCGATCTGCAGCACGCTGAGCCCCATCGACTTCAGGATCGTGGGCTGCCAGAAGGATATCGCATAGATGCCGAGGATGATCAGGAAGGACATGAAGCCGATCAGCCACACCCGCCCGTCGCGCATCGCCGCGCCGAAGGTATGGCGCCCGGCGGCACCGTGCACGGCCTGGTCCTCGGCCAGCAAGCGCGCCACGCGCTGCTTCTCCGGGGCCGTGAGCCACGGCGCCTGCGCCGGGCTGTTCGACAGGCAGCGGAAGGCCGCAACGCCGAGCAGCACGCTCGGCAGGCCTTCGAGCAGGAACAGCCACTGCCAGCCGCGCAGCGCCAGCACGCCGTCGAGGTAGGTCATCGTGAGCCCGGCGATCGGCCCCGCGACGATGGGCGCCGCACCGAAGGCCATGAAGAACAGCGCAGTGGCCTGCGCGCGGTGGTGCGACGGGAACCAGAGCGTCAGGTAGAACAGCACGCCCGGCGCAAAGCCGGCCTCGAACACGCCGATCAGGAAGCGCAGCACGTAGAACTGCGTGGGCGTGGCGGCGAACATCATCGCCGCCGACGCGAGCCCCCACAGGCCCATGATGCGCAGCAGCGTCGCGCGCACGCCGATCTTCGCGAGCATCAGGTTGCTCGGAATCTCGAACACCGCGTAGCCGATGAAGAAGATGCCCGCGCCGAGGCCGAACACCGCGTCGCTGAAGCCCAGCTGGTCCTTCATCTGCAGCTGCGCGTAGCCGACGTTGGTGCGGTCGAGGTAGTTCAGCACGTAGCAGGCGCACAGCAGCGGCATCAGGCGCCAGGTGATCTTGCGGAACAGGGCGGCGTCGTCGCGTGCACTGGCATCGGCGGAGGCCGGCGTGCGTGCGTCCGTTGCATCGAGGGTGGCGGTGTTCATGGGGTGTCTCCTTTTGTCGTTCGTGCGCCGGCCCGTCGGGCCCGCACCGGTGTCCCGAAGCTCGTCTCGCCCCACAGGTGGCTTCTGGGGGCCCCCGGAAACAGCCAGTGCGGCGAGCATTCCGCCGACGGCACGACGTTGCTGAAGCCGTGCGAGGACGAGGTGCCGGCCAGGGTCTTCTCCAGCACCATCGACAGGTACTGGTCGTTGCTGCCCTCCTGCGTGTTGCCGTTGAGGATCACTTCCGCGCCCGTCGCCTGCGCATAGCGGCGGATGCCGTTGTGGCGCGACTGCAGCGGCGCCCAGCTGTCGGCCGCCACGCCGTTCTCGCTGCTCACGCGCAGGCCGTCGGCGGTGCGGTAGACCAGCGAATGGTTGCCTTCGGTGTGCCCCGGCGTGTGGACCAGCGCGAGCCCGCGGCCCAGCTGGATGCTGCCATCGAAGGCGGCGATGCGTTCCGCCGGCACGCCGTCGAGGCCGTGCGGGCAGTACCACTCGGCCTGCACCGGAAGCAGGCCGCGCACGCTCGCGAGCTCCTGGCGATGCACCAGCAGCTTGGCGTTCGGCAGCAGCCCCGGTGCCTCTGCATTGCCGAGCCAGCGGCGCACGTCCTGCGTGTGCAGGTGGTCGTAGGTGATGTAGTCGATCTGCTCGGGCGCCACGCCGCAGCCGGCCAGCGCCTGAAGCACGGTCTGGTAGACCGGCGCGATGGCCTTGTGCAGGAATTTCGGCGTCTGATCGCTCAGGCGCTTGAAGTAGGGCGTCTCGTTGCCCGCCTCGAAGTCGGCCGGCGTAAAGAGCAGCGTGCGCAGGCGCCCTTCGAAGTCCTCGTACTGGATCAGCACGGTGCGCGCCAGCAGGTGGACCATGTGCGGCTTGAGCAACTGCTGCGAATACACGCCGGTGAAGGCGAACCACGCGGGGTATGGAATGCGCAGCAGGTTGAAGCTGCGCGCGAAGCGCACCGGCGGCGCGTCGAGGAGGCGTTCACGCAGTCGCTCGGCGCCGTGGCGGATGGCGCGCAGGCGGTCTTGCGGCACGGGTGCATCGCGTGTGCCGTCGAACTCTGCGAGTTGTGCGAAGCCGGTTGGCTCGGGGTCTCGGATCATGATCGTCTCCTTGGAATGAAAGCTTGCTTTTCGATTCGTTGCGTTGTTCGGGGCGCGATCCCGCCGACGGTGTGCTCTGCTCCGCGAATGTCCCCCGGCGCGGCCTAGGGCCGCAGGCCTCCTCCTTTATTTCGCTGCGCAGAGCACACCATCGGCGTGATCGCTCAGAGCACTGGTTGATCGGCTCGCACAAGCGCTGCGCTTATCGTGCGCAGGGCACCGGGTGCTCCCCGCAGCGAAATAAAGGAGGAGCGAAGCGGGGGACATTCGCGGAGGGGAGTACCCGGTGTCCTGTGCACGCGCCCTGAACAAAAACAAGAAACGAGCGCAACTCAGTACATAGAGCGCCCGCCCGATATGTCGAACACTGCACCGGTGCTGAATGAGCAGTCTTCCGACACCAGCCACGCAGCCATGGCAGCCACTTCGTCGACCTCGACGAAGCGCCCCATCGGCACGCGCGAGAGCAGCACGCTGCGCAGTTGTTCGCGGTGCTCGGCCGGCACGCCCGCGAACACCGCAGTGTCGGCCGCCGACGGCGTGATGCAGTTCACCAGCACGCCCGCCAACGCCAGCTCCTTGCCGAGCGACTTGGTCAGCGCGATCAACCCCGCCTTGGAGGCCGAGTACGCGGCGTTGAAGCCGTTGCCCTCCTTGCCCGCGACCGAGGCGATGTTGACGATGCGGCCGCGCTGCTGCGCCTGCATCACCGGCACGACGGCGCGACAGCACAGCCACGCGCCCGTCAGGTTGATGTCGAGCACCTGGCGCCATTGCGCGGGCGTGTGTTCCCAGGACGACACCGTCGGGCCCAGCACGCCCGCGTTGTTGACGAGGATGTCGATGCGGCCGAAGGTCTCCTGCGCCTCTGAGGCCGCGCGCGCAACCTGGTCTTCGTCGCGCACGTCGACAAGCGCGGAGATCGCCGTGCCGAGCGGCGCGAGCTGCCGCACCGCATCCGCCAGCGCCGCTGCCTCCACGTCCCACAGCGCGACGCTTGCGCCGTCCGCCAGGTAGCGCCGCGCGATGGCCAAGCCGATGCCGCGGGCGCCGCCCGTGACGATCGCATGGCGCCCTTCGAGCGGCCGGCCGTGCACAGTGGTCATGCGACGGCGGCCTCGGGCCTGGGTGCCGCGGCCGGCTGGCCGAGGAGCCCGCTGACCAGCGCGCCGACCGCTTCCGCGGGCACGCCGGCCAGTAGCTGCCGCAGCATCGTCAGCGTGTCGAAGTAGACGCGCTCGCAGACCAGCCGGTCGCCCTCGAAGATAAAGAAAGCGTTCATCCGGCAGCGGAAGCTGTTGCCCGTTGGCGGCAAGCCCTTGAGCGGGCCACGGTGCGTGCCGAGCAGCCAGAACTCGACGATCACCGAGTCCTCGGCATGCCGCAGCTGGATGATCTCGTGGCGCTGGTCGGGGAAGGCGCGGCGCGTGTCGGCGTAGTACTGGCGCACGTCGGCGATGCCGTCGTGCACCTCGCCGCTCGGGATCAGCTCGTAGTGCGGGTGCGGGAAGGTGCCGAGCACCGCGTCGAAGTCCTGCCGCGTCTCGTCGGCGAAATGGTCGAGCACGAGGCGCTCGCGGCGGGCTTGAAGTTCGGTCTGGTCTTTCATCGGGGTGTGCTCCATGTGACAGGGGACATCGGGTTGCTGCGAATGCGCCGGCCCGGGCTGCCTGCGTACTATCGGCACCCCCTTGCACCAAGACTGTCCGGTGTTGGCATTCGCCACCCCGGACAAACCCGCGATGCCACGCACGCCCCACCGACCCAGCCCTGCCGCAGCCGATGCGGCGCCGTCACCGCCGCAGGGCAGCGATATGCGCCTCGCCGACGACGTGCAGCAGCGGCTGCTCGCGGTGGCCCACCGGCGCACGCTGGCGCGCGGCGAATCGCTGTTCCACAAAGGCTCGTCGCCCGATGCGCTGTTCGGCGTGGTCAGCGGATCGCTGCGGGTGAGCGTGGTCGCGCCGGGCGGGCGCGAAGCGGTGATCGCGATGCTCGAACCGGGCCATTGGTTCGGCGAGGTGTCGCTGCTGGTCGGGCGCGAGCGCGTCTACGACACCTGCGCGGTCGACGTCACCGAGATGGCCGTGGTCGCGGCGGCGGATTTCCACCGGCTCGTGGCCGAGCACCCCGACGTGCACATGGCCTTCACGCGACTGGTCTGCCTGCGGCTGCGCCAGGCGCTGGCCTGGATCGACGACGTGATCCTGATGCCGCTGCCCGTGCGGCTCGCGCACCAGCTGCTGACGCTGGACGCGCGGGCCACCGGCGCCGCGGACGGCAGCGGCGGCACGCTGCTGGGCGTGTCGCAGGAAGACCTGTCCTTCATGCTCGGCGTGTCGCGCCAGAGCGTGAACCGGCAACTGAAGCTGTGGGAGGAGGACGGCACGCTGCGCGTGCGCTACCGCAGCATCGAGCTGCTCGACCGCGGGCAGCTGGAGCGGCACGCGGCCACGCCAAGATGACCGCGGGCGGTGATCAGTCCATCCGGGCGCCCGAAGCCTTCACCGCCTTCTCCCAGCGCGGCGTCTCCGTCGCCAGGAAGCGCGCGAAGTCCTCGCTGCCCAGGTAGGCCGGGTCCGCGCCCTGGCTCACCATGCGCTCGCGCACCTCGGGGCTGGTCAGCACCTGTTTGAACGCATCGCTCAGCCTGGCGACCACGTCTTTCGGCGTGTCCTTCGGTGCGAGGAAACCGTAGAACCCCACCACCTCGAAGCCCTTGACGCCCGACTCGATGACCGTCGGCACGTCGGGCAGGGCGGGGTTGCGCTCGCGGCTGGTCACGGCCAGGGCGCGCACCTTGCCCTGCTTGTGGTAGTTGGCGGCCTGCGGAATCGACTCGGCCATGAACTGCACCTGCCCGCCCATCAGGTCGGTAAATGCCGGTGCGCTGCCGCGGTAGGGGATGTGCACCATGAAGATGCCGGTCGCGGTCTTGAACATCTCGGGCACGAGGTGGCTGATGCCGCCGTTGCCGGCCGAGCCGTAGTTGACCTGGCCGGGCCGCGCCTTGGCGTAATCGATGAACTGCTTCAGGTTCTGCACTGGCAGCTTGGGCGTGACCAGCAGGGCCAGCGGCTGCATGGCGGTGCGTGCGATGGGCACGAAGTCGCGCTGCGTGTCGTAGGGCAGCTTGCTGTAGAGTGCGCCGTTGATCACGGCCACGCCGGTGTTGGCCAGCATCAGGGTGTAGCCGTCGGCCGGGCTCTTGGCGACGAAGTCGGCGCCCACCGAGCCGCCCGCACCGGGCTTGTAGTCGACGATCAGCGGTTGGCCGAGCACGGCCTGCAGCTTGTCGGTGAGAAGGCGCGCGTGCTGGTCGAGCGGGCCGCCGGCCGGGAAGCCGATGACGACCTTGATCGGCTTGTCGGGGTAGGCGGCCTGTGCAGGGCCGCCGATGCCGAACGATGCGAACGACGCGATTGAAAAAGCCGCCGCGATGGCGGCGCGGACCGGGTGGCGGTGGGCCATGGATCGTCTCCTCTTGTAGTGAAGACGATCATAAGCAGCGCTCAGCCGGCCAGCGTGGCCTTCAGCGTGATCTCCGGCACGCTGGCCAGCGCCTTCGACAATGGGCATCCGGCCTTGGCGGCGGCCGCGATCTGGTGGAACTTGGCTTCGTCGAGGTTCGGCACGGCGGCGTCGAGCTCCAGCGCGATGCGGTCGATCTTGAAGCCTTCGCCATCCTTGGCCAGGCGCACCGCGGCCTTGGTGTCTATGCGGGTGGCGGTGAAGCCCTCTTTCTCCAGAGCGAAGGCAAAGGCCATCGTCAAGCAGGCCGCATGGGCCGCGCCGACGATCTCCTCGGGGTTGGTGCCGCGCTTGTCGTCCTCGAAGCGGCTCGCGAAGCCGTAGGGGTAGGCCTTGAGGGCGCCGGTCTCGGTGCTGACCTGGCCCTTGCCGGTCTTGCCGGCGCCTTCCCAGTGAACGCTTGCGTGCTTGTCTGCTGGCATGGGAGTTCCTTCATTCAGGTGGTGGGTGGAGGGGAGCGACAGGTATCTCCCGGAAAGCCATCCGTGTCTGTAGTCGCACGGCGCATGTTGGGGGAGATCGCCTGTGTGAGAAAAAAGGGCGTCACCAATGTGACGCCCCGGGGGCTTCCCCGATGGGAGGGGCGGCCGGGGCGGCTTAGGCTGGCGTGCCGTCATTTTTCCCCTCTTCTCTCCTCCCCCGCCTGTTCTCACCATGCAACAACGCCCGCATTACAAGTTCTGGCCCAAACGCCTCCCGCATTCGATCACCGTTCCCGTCACCTCGCTCTGGCACAACCTCGCCACCTCCGCCGCGCGCTACCCCGGCAAGGCCGCGCTCGTGTTCTTCGGCCGCGTGGTGAGCTACCGCGAGCTGGCCGACCAGGTCGAGCGGCTGGCCGGCATGCTGCATGCGCTGGGCGTGCAGCGCGGCGACCGCGTGGTCCTGAACATGCAGAACTGCCCGCAACTCGTGATCGCGCACTTCGCGATCCTGCGGGCCAATGCCGTGGTGGTGCCCGTCAACCCGATGAACCGGGCCGAGGAGCTCAAGCACTACATCGTCGACCCCGACGCCAAGGTGGCGATCACCACCGGCGACCTTGCCGGCGAACTGGCCAAGGCCAGCGATGCGCTGCCGCCCGAGCAGCGGCTCGCGCACATGATCGTGACCCAGTTCACCGATGCCTTCGACGCCGACATCACCGGCGACGACGCCCCCGCGCCGGCCTGGAACGCCTGGCTCACCACGCGCCACCCGCTGCCCGCGCTCGCCGATGGCAAGGTGATGGCGTGGACCGATGCGCTCGAGGCCGGCCATCCGCCCCCCGCGCATGGGGTGGGCGCCAACGACATGGCCCTGCTGCCCTACACCAGCGGCACCACCGGCCTGCCCAAGGGCTGCGTGCACCACCATTCGAGCCTGATGCACAACGCCGTGTCGGGCCAGCTCTGGGGCCAGGCCACCTCGGAGGCGGTGGTGCTGGCCGTGGTGCCGATGTTCCACATCACCGGCGTGGTGAGCATGATGCACACCTCGATCCTCGCGGCGGCCACGCTGGTCATCATGCCGCGCTGGGACCGCGAGGTGGCCGGGCGGCTGATCTCGCGCTGGAAGGTCACGAGCTGGACCAACATCCCGACCATGGTCATCGACCTCATGGCCAGCCCCAACTTCGCGAGCTTCGACCTGTCGAGCATGACCCACATCGGCGGCGGCGGCGCCGCGATGCCGCAGGCGGTGGCGCAGCGCCTCTTCGAGCAGTACGGCCTCAAGTACCAGGAGGGCTACGGCCTCACCGAGACCGCCGCGCCCTCGCACACCAACCCGTCGGACAATCCCAAGCAGCAATGCCTGGGCATCCCGTTCATGAGCACCGATGCGCGCGTGGTCGACCCCGACACGCTGGCCGAAATGCCCATTGGCGAATCGGGCGAGATCATCATCCACGGACCCGAGGTGTTCCAGGGCTACTGGAAGCGCCCCGACGCCACAAGAGCCGCCTTCGTCGAGTTCGAGGGCAAGCGCTTCTTCCGCTCGGGCGACATGGGCCGCATGGACGAGGACGGCTATTTCTTCATGACCGACCGCCTCAAACGCATGATCAATGCGAGCGGCTTCAAGGTGTGGCCGGCCGAGGTGGAACTGCTGATGTTCCGCCACCCCGCGATCCAGGAGGCCTGCGTCATTTCGACGAAGGACGACTACCGCGGCGAATCGGTCAAGGCCGTGGTGGTGCTGCGCGCCACGCACAAGGACACCACCGAGCAGCAGATCGTCGACTGGTGCCGCGAGAACATGGCGGTCTACAAGATTCCGCGCACGGTGCAGTTCGTCGATGCGCTGCCCAAGAGCGGCAGCGGCAAGGTGATGTGGCGGCTGCTGCAGGAAGACGAGAACGGGGCCGCGTAACAGCGGGTTCCTGCCCCGGCGCCCGGGCACTTCGCACCGAGAATTCGTGCTTTTGACCGCCACGGTTTTTCCGCCCATGCGCTTGCGCTTTCTCTCCGCGATCTGTCTTTCGCTTCTGCCCCTGCTGACCCAGGCCGCTCCCCGCACCTGCCTCATCGTCGGCATCAGCGACGGCGACACGCTCACCGCGCGCTGCGGCCGCATCGGCGCCTACGAACAGGTCAAAGTGCGCATCGCCGCCATCGATGCGCCCGAAAGAAAGCAGCCGTATGGCCAGCGCAGCAGGCAGGCGCTGAGCCGCCTCTGCTATGCCGAGAAGGCGCTCATCACCGAGCGCGACACCGACCGCTACGGCCGCACCGTGGCCGACGTGAGCTGCAACGGCCAGGATGCTGGCAGCCGCATGGTGTCCGAAGGCTGGGCCTGGGTGTACGACTACAACAAGGTCGCGACCAAGCGCGGCGGTGGGCTCTTCAAGCTGCAGGATGCCGCGCGCAGGCAGGGCCTGGGGTTGTGGGCCGATTCGAAGCCGACGCCGCCCTGGGACTGGCGGCGAGAGCAGCGCGAGCACCACTGGAGCGACGCCTTGTTCTGAGCCTCCGGGCCGCTGTCATGGGGGATTCATGCGGGCGCGAGACCATCGCGGGTTCTCGCAACCCCAGACGACAAGAAGATGGCCAAAGATTTCGAGCAGATGGAGGACTCCAACCCCTCCACCAACCCCACGATCCACGAGGTGTCCGACCCGAAGCGCCGGGTGTTCGTGCGGGGCGGCCTGGCGGCGGCCGTGGCGGGCCTTTTCGGTCCCCTGGCGGCCGGCACGCTGGCCGGTTGCGCCACCACCGGCAGTTCGGTGCGCACGCTGGGGCGGGCCATCGGCTTCAAGAGCGTGCCCATGGCGGCGGTCGACCGGGTCGTCGTGCCCGAGGGCTACAGCACGCAGGTGATCTACCGCTGGGGCGACGCCACCGGCATCGCGGGCCGCATGCCCGCCTTCAAGGCCGACGGCTCCAACACCGCGGACGAACAGGCCCTGCAGGCCGGCATGCACCACGACGGCATGGCCTTCTTCCCGATGGACGGATCGAACCGTGGCCTGCTGGTGCTGAACCATGAATACGTGGACGACGGCCTGTTGCATCCGGACGGCATGAAGACCTGGACGCCTGAGAAGGTGCGCAAGTCGATGAACGCGCACGGCGTGTCGGTGATCGAGCTGCAGCGCGAAGGCGCGAAGTGGTCGCAGGTGCTGCCTTCGCGTTTCGCGCGCCGCATCACCGCGCTCACGCCGATGACGCTGACCGGCCCCGCCGCAGGCCACCCGATGCTGCGCACCGCGGGCGATCCGACGGGTACGCAGGTGCTCGGCACCTACAACAACTGCTCGAACGGCCAGACGCCGTGGGGTACCTACCTGACCTGCGAAGAAAACTTCGCGGATTATTTCGAAGGCACCGACACGCCGGACGCGCACCAGAAGCGCTGGGGCATCAAGAAGGGTAACGGCGCCAAGTACCGCTGGCACGAGCACGAAGAGCGCTTCGACGTGGCGAAGCACCCGAACGAATCGAACCGCTACGGCTGGGTGGTCGAGATCGATCCGCAGGACCCGGCCTCGACGCCGCGCAAGCGCACCGCGCTCGGCCGCGCCGCGCACGAAGGCGCCGCCACCGCGCTCACCAACGACGGGCGCGCGGTGATCTACATGGGCGAGGACTCGCGCTTCGAATACATCTACAAGTTCGTGAGCCGCGACAAGGTGCAGCCGGGCGGCGCCGCCGCGAACCGCGAACTGCTCGACCACGGCACGCTCTACGTGGGCCGCTTCGACGTGGACGGCACCGGCGAATGGCTGCCGCTCGTCCAGGGCAAGAACGGCCTGGTTGCCGACAAGGGCTTCGCGAGCCAGGGCGACGTGCTCGTCAAGGCGCGCCAGGCCAGCGACATCCTGGGCGCCACCAAGATGGACCGCCCCGAATGGACCACCGTCGACCCCCTGACCAAGGAGGTCTACTGCACGCTCACCAACAACAGCAACCGCGGCGCCCCGGGCCAGCCCTTCATGGATGCGGCCAATCCGCGCTCCAACAACACGATGGGCCAGATCATCCGCTGGAAGGAAGGCGGCGACCTCGATGCGACCAAGTTCGCGTGGAACCACCTGGTGCTCGCGGGCGATCCCAAGCAGACGCGCTACGAAGCGCAGGGCAACATCAAGGGCGACACCTTCGGCAGCCCCGACGGCCTGATGGTCGACGCGCGCGGCGTGCTGTGGATCGAGACCGACGTGTCGACCTCCACGCTCGGCAAGGGCGAGTACGCCAACCTGCCCAACAACCAGATGCTGGCCTGCGACCCGACGAAGGGCGAGATCCGCCGCTTCCTGCTCGGCCCGGCCGGCTGCGAGATCACGGGCCTGACGGCCACGCCGGACCTGCGCACGCTCTTCATCAACATCCAGCATCCGGGCGAGCCGGCCAACGAGCGCAGCGATCCGGACCGTCCGCTCGCGGTGTCGAAGTGGCCCGACGGCGCGGGCCGTCCGCGCTCGGCGACCGTGGTCATCACGAAGAACGACGGCGGCGTGATCGGGACCTGATCTACGACTCGCTCTTGCCCTGCACGTCCGCCACCACGCGCGCATTGCGCTGGAAGCTCCAGTAGGCGCCGGCCCAATCCATCATCACGACGATGCGGTTGCGGAAGCCGATCAGGAAATATGCGTGCGCGAACAGCCAGAACAGCCACGCGAGCCGGCCGCTGAAACGCAGCGGGCCCAAGGGCGTGCCCAGGTCCACCACCGCCGAGTTGCGGCCGATGGTGGCGAGGTTGCCGTAGTCGGCATAGCGGAAGGGCACGGTCGGCTGGCCCGCGACGCGGCGCAGGATGTTGGCCGCGGCGGCACGCCCCATCTGCTTGGCGCCGGGCGACACGCCGGGCACCGGCTTCGGCGGCTTGCCGGGCGCATGGCTCATGGCGGCCGCGAGGTCGCCCACCACGCTGATCTCGGGATGGCCGGCCAGGCTCAGGTCGGGCTCGACCTTGATGCGGCCTGCGCGGTCGCATTCGACGCCGGTGGCGCTGCCGAGCATGCGGCCCAGCGGCGAGGCCGCGACGCCGGCGGCCCAGACCACGCAGCTGCTATCGATTCGGTAGCTGTTGACCGCAGCGCCATCGGCGCCGCCGCCCGTCTGCACTTCGAGCCCGGTGCCGTCGATGGCGGTGACGCGCGCATTCAGCCGCACTTCGACGCCCAGCCTTTCCAGTTGCTCGAGTGCCTTCTGGCTCAGGCTTTCGGGCATGGCCTGCAGCACGCGCGGACCGCCTTCGACCAGCAGCACCTGCGAGCTGCCGGGGTCGATGTGGCGGAACTCGCCCGAGAGCGTGTGCTTGGCAATTTCTGCGAGCGTGCCGGCCATCTCGACACCGGTCGGGCCGGCGCCGATCACCACGAAGGTGAGCAGGGCGCGGCGGCGTTCCGGGTCGGTGGTGGTCTCGGCGGTTTCGAACGACATCAGCACGCGGCGGCGGATCTCGAAGGCATCGGCCAGCGTCTTCAGGCCCGGGGCATTGGGCGCCCATTCGTCGTGCCCGAAATAGCTGTGCGTGGCACCGGCGGCGACGATCAGGTGGTCGTAGGGCACGCTGCTGCCGTTGGCCAGCTGCACCGTGCGGCCGGTGGAGTCGATGGCGCTCACTTCGCCGAGCAGCGTCGTGATGTTCGGCTGCTTGCGGAACAGCGTGCGCACCGGCGCCGCGATGGACGGCGCGGCGAGTCCGGCGGTCGCCACCTGGTAGAGCAGGGGCTGGAACAGGTGGTGGTTGGTCTTGTCGATCACCGTGACATCGACGTCGGTGCCCTGCAGCTTGCGGGCCGCCTCGAGTCCGCCGAATCCGCAGCCGACGATGACGACATGGGGCCTGGCCGAAGTGTGGGTCGTTTGCATCGAACGGATGATACGCAGCCCGTCCTGCACGTCCGGCCATCTTGTGCCACAGTGGCTGCCCCGCCGATTGTCCGGGCTGCGATGGCGCGGGGCCTTGTCCTACGCACCGCGGCAATGCCGATGGGCTAAAACTTGCAGTTGACCCGACTGGAGACCCCATGACGCTTTCCCGGCCGATCACACAGGCGGCAAGCGCACTGCGCGACAGGTTTCGCGAGGTGCGCGCCCAGAGCCTGGCGCTTGCCGCTCCGCTTTCCGCCGAAGACCAGTGCATCCAGTCGATGCCCGACGCGAGCCCGACCAAATGGCATCTCGCGCACACCACCTGGTTCTTCGAGACCGTGCTGCTGCAGCCGCATGCCGAGGGCTACCAGCCGTTCGATCCGCGCTTTCATTACCTCTTCAACTCGTACTACGAGGCGCTCGGGCCGCGGCATCCGCGGCCGCACCGGGGGCTGCTCACGCGGCCGTCGGTGGACGGGGTGCATGCGTACCGCCGCCATGTCGACGAGGCGGTGCTTGCGCTGCTCGACGGCGGTATCGGCGAGCAGGACTGGGCTGCGGTCGAGCCCATCGTCACGCTCGGGCTCCATCACGAGCAGCAGCACCAGGAGCTGCTGCTCACCGACATCCTGCACGCCCTGTCGTGCAACCCGATGCTGCCGGCCTACAAGCCCGCGAACGGGCCTGCGCTGCGGCTGGCCGCCGTGCCGCCTGCGGCGCGCTGGCTCTCGCAGCCCGGGGGCATGGTCGAGGTGGGGCATGCGGGGCCGGACTTTTGCTTCGACAACGAGACGCCGCGCCACAAGGCCTTGCTGCAGCCGTATGCCATGGCCGACCGGCTGGTGAACTGCGGCGACTTTGCGCAGTTCATCGCCGATGGCGGCTATCAGCGGCCCGAGCTCTGGCTGTCCGACGGCTGGGCCACGGTGCAGGCGCAGGGCTGGCGTCATCCGGCGTATTGGCTCGCGCCCGACGATCCGCGCCTTGGCCTCGGCTCGCAACAGCCGCAGGGCGGCGGCAATGCGGGCTGGCAGGTGTTCGGCCTGCACGGCGTGCGGCCGATGGAGGCCGATGCGCCGGTGTCGCAACTGAGTTTCTATGAAGCCGCCGCGTACGCCGAATGGGCCGGCGCGCGGTTGCCGACCGAGTTCGAATGGGAAGCTGCCTTCGACGCGCCCGGCATCGCGCAGATGACCGGCCATGTCTGGCAGTGGACGCGTTCGTCCTACGACCCGTATCCCGGATTCCGGCCGATGCCCGGCATCGCGGCCGAATACAACGGCAAGTTCATGGTGGGGCAACTGGTGTTGCGCGGTGGCAGCGTCGCCACGCCGGCCGGGCACACGCGGCCCAGCTATCGCAACTTCTTTCCGCCGGCAGCGCGCTGGCAGTTCTCGGGGCTGCGGCTCGCGAAAGACCTTTGATCATGCGCAATCCAACCTCTTCATCGTCGCTGTCGTCGTTCGTTTCCGCGAAGTTGCAGAAGCAACAACCCTCGCCGGCCGCGGCCGAGGCTGCGCCATTGTCCGAATTCGGCCGGGAGATGCAGGCGGGGCTGGCGCGCTCGCCGCGGAGCATTTCACCCAAGTTCTTCTACGACGTGGCGGGCTCGCAGCTGTTCGACCGCATCTGCGAACTGCCCGAGTACTACCCGACACGCACCGAGCTGCGCATCCTCGGGGAGTGTGCGGGCGAGATCGCTGCGCAGATCGGGCCGAATGCCGAGATCGTGGAGTTCGGCGCGGGGTCGTTGACCAAGGTGCGGCTGCTGCTCGATGCGCTCGAGTCGCCGAAGCGCTATCTGCCGATCGACATTTCGGGGGAGCACCTCGAGGCGGCCGCCGAGCGGTTGAAGGCCGACTATCCGGCGCTCGTGGTGCAGCCCATTGCGGCGGACTACACGATGCCCTTGGTGCTGCCTGCGCCGGTGGCCGGTGCGGGGCGGCGCGTCGGTTTTTTCCCGGGGTCGACGATCGGGAACTTCGAGCCTGACGAGGCGCTGGCTTTCCTGCAGCTGGCGGCGCGGATGCTGCGGGGCGGCGGGCTGTTGATCGGCGTCGATCTGGTGAAGGAACCGGGGCGGCTGCACGCGGCCTACAACGATGCGCAAGGGGTGACTGCGGACTTCAATCTGAATCTCCTGCGCCGTGCCAATGCCGAGCTCGATGCGGATTTCGATCTCGATGGCTTTGCGCACGCAGCGTTCTACAACGCGCCCCGGCAGAGGATCGAGATGCACCTCGTGAGCCGGCGGGCTCAAAGCGTTTCCCTGAATGGGGAACGGTTCGGGTTCGAGGAAGGGGAGACGATTCATACGGAGTACTCGCACAAGTTCACCGTTGAAGGGCTGCGCGCACTTGCCGTGCGGGCGGGGTTTCGGCCTGGGGCGGTCTGGACGGATCCCGAGAGGCTCTTCAGCGTTCACTGGCTGGCGGCCTAGTTTGCTTTTCGAGGCCGGGGCGAGACCCGGCCCCCGAAAAAAACACCCCATAGGGTCCATATCGCCCCGAAGAATCCGGGTCGCCGAAGCAACGGCACAATACCGGTTGCCCCGTGCGGCAGCGCAACGGCCAGCGCCCCCGCCATCCTCCCCCTGGAGACCGAGATCATGAAAGCAACCTGGAACGGCGTCACCGTCGCCGAAAGCGACGACACCGTGCTCGTCGAAGGCAACCACTATTTCCCGATGAGTTCGCTCAATCGCGATCACGTCACCTTCAGCAACCACAAGACCACCTGCCCCTGGAAGGGCACAGCGAGCTATTACTCGCTGCTGATCAACGGCGAGCTCAACACCGACGCCGCCTGGTACTACGCCGACCCGAAGCCCGAAGCCGAGGAAATTCGCGACCGCGTCGCGTTCTGGAAGGACGTGAAGGTCACCGCGTGACCACGGCCGCCTTCACTCCGCCCTTCATCCAGCCCGCCGAACTGCCCGCCGCGCTGCGCGAACAAGGCTATGCGGTGCTGAGCCCGCAAGGCGTCAGCGACTGGCTCGGCGTACCGCTTGCGCAGCTCGAAGCACTGCACGCCGACTGGAACGATCTTCCGCCCGACGACTACCTGAAGGACGGCGGCCGCTACCGCACCCGCCGCCATGCCTGCTTCACCGTCGAAGCCGGCGACAACGCCGCGCTGCAACAGGTGCCGCACCGCGCGCATTGGCAGCCGGTGGAATACAACGCGCTGCACGGAGGCATGCAGCGCTGGTTTGCGCCGATGCGCGAAGACACGGTGGCGCAGCCGGTGTGGCAGCGCCTGCTGCAGCGCCTCGGCACGGCGGCGAGCGACATGCGCGACGCGCCGCAGAAATGGTTCGTCGAGGCGCATCAGTTCCGCATCGACACCGCGGGCGGCATCGGACGTCCGACGCCCGAGGGCGCGCACCGCGACGGTGTCGACCTGGTGGCGGTGGCCCTGGTCGGCCGCCAAGGCATCAAGGGCGGCGAAACGCGCGTCTTCGAGGCCAATGGCCGGCGCGGCGAGCGCTTCACCATGACCGAGCCCTGGACGCTGCTGCTGCTCGACGATGCGCGCGTGATCCACGAATCCACGCCGATCCAGCCCTTGGAAGAGGGCGGCGCAGGGTGGCGCGACACGCTCGTGATCACCTGCCGGGCCAAGGGTTTCCAGGGAGATTGAAGCCCTGTTTCCCGTCGCTGGCTTGAGTCCTACAGGCTCCCTCCGGCACAGGGGTTAAATTCGGGACCCGGCTCGACGGCGAGCCGTGTCTGTCTGCGAACGAAAGCGAGGTCCGCCATGTTCAATCACATCCTGGTTCCCATCGACGGTTCTGAAACCTCCATGCTCGCCGTCAGCAAGGCCAGCGGCCTCGCGCTGGCTTTCGGGAGCCGCATCACGTTGATTCACGTGATCGACAACTACCCCTTCATCGGCGTGGGCGCGGACTATGCGCTCGGCCAGAACGAATACCTTGCCGCTGCCACAGCCAGTGCCAATGCGGCCCTCGCACGCGGCGTGGCGGCGCTGGCGGCCGAAGGGCTGCACAGCGACCAGCGCGTGATCGACGGCCACGTGGTGCACGAAGGCATCGTCGACACCGCCATCGCCATCGCGGCCGACCTCATCGTGATGGGCTCGCACGGCCGCAGCGGCATCGAGAAACTGCTGCTCGGCAGCGTCACGCAGCGCGTGCTGCAGGACGCGACCATGCCGGTGCTGGTGGTCAAGGGCGGCTGAGCGCGAAGCCGGGCTTGCTCTCGAAGCGAAGGGCCTGCTGCGTTGCCGGGTGCACGAAGGCCAGCTCGCTCGCATGCAGAAGCAGGCGCGGTGCACGTGCCTGCAACAAGGCATCTCCATACAGCGCATCGCCGAGGATCGGGTGGCCGATCGACAGCAGGTGCACGCGCAGCTGGTGCGATCGTCCCGTCTGCGGCTCGAGCAGGACGTGGGTCGCAGCGAACTCTCCCTGCACCGACGACGCCAGCGCACGCCAGCGTGTGAGGCTGGGCTTGCCCGCCGGATCGGTCTTCTGCAGCGGCCTGCGCGGCCAGTCGGCCATCAGCGGCGCATCGATGATCGACCAGCCGTCCAGCACGGGCATGACGCCGTCGACGATGGCCTCGTAGCGCTTGTGCACTTGCCGGTCGGCAAAGGCTGCGCTCAGCGCGCGCTGCGTCTCGATGCTGCGCGCCATCACCACCAGGCCGCTGGTTGCCATGTCGAGCCGGTGGACGATCAGCGCGTCGGGCCATTGCCGCATGGCGCGCGCGCTCAGGCAGTCCTGCTTGTCCTCGCCGCGGCCGGGCACGCAGAGCAGGCCTGCGGGCTTCTCGAGCACCAGCAGGTGGGGGTCTTCGTGGATCGGTTGCAGAAGCGGCGTGGTCATGGAGGAAGCCGAGTGTAGAGAGGGCGGCGGTGAAGGCCGCATGCCCCGCTCATGCGCGGCTCATGGCGCCTCGGCTATCCTCGACCCGATGTCCGGCCCCGCCTCCGCCTCTTCTCCAGACGCCGCTGCCCTCGCCCCGGGCGCCGCAGCGCCGCAGCCCAGCTTTTCCGACCTGACGCGCGAGCGTCCGTTCATGCACATGTGGACGGCGCGGCTCTTCGGCACTGCCGCCTCGCAGATGCTGCTGGTGGCCATCGGCTGGCACATGTACGAGCTCACCAGCAGCGCCTGGGACCTCGGCCTTGTCGGCCTCTACCAGTTCGTGCCCGCGCTGCTGCTGGCGCTGCTGGCCGGCCACGTCGTCGACCGCCACCACCGCGGCCGCATCGTGGCGGCCTGCTTTGCGGTGCAGGGGCTGGTGGCGCTGGTGCTGCTGCTCGCGGTGCTGGAAAAACACGACACGCGCGGCCTGCTGCTGGGGCTGTCGCTGGTGCTGGGCGCGGTGCGCGCCTTCCAGATGCCGGCGCAGCAGGCGCTGACGCCGCTGCTGGTGCCGCCCATCATGCTGTCGCGCGCCATGGCCTTCAGCTCGGCCGGCATGCAGGGCGCGATCATCGGCGGCCCGGCCCTCGGCGGGCTGCTGTTCGTGGCGGGGATGGCGGTGGTCTATGGCGCGAGCGTGCTGTTCTTCGCCATCGCCTGCGTGCTGGTGCTGCGGCTGCGCTACGCCTACACGCCGGCCGCGCGCGAGCCGGTCACGCTGGCCACGGTGTTCGCGGGTGTCGACTTCATCTGGAAGCGCAAGCCGGTGCTCGGCGCCGTCTCGCTCGACCTGTTCGCGGTGCTGCTGGGCGGCGCGGTGGCGCTGCTGCCGATCTACGCCAAGGACATCCTGCACACGGGACCCTGGGGGCTCGGCCTGCTGCGGGGCGCGCCGGCCGTGGGTGCGCTGGTGATGTCGATCGCGCTCACGCGGCGCCCGGTCGAGCGGCATGTGGGTCGGACCCTGCTGCTTGCCATCGGGCTCTTCGGCCTGTGCATGGTGGTGTTCGGCATCTCGCAGAGCTTCATCGTCTCGCTGATCGCGCTCGCCGTGTCGGGCGGGGCGGACATGGTCAACGTGGTGATCCGCCAGACGCTGGTGCAGCTCGAAACGCCGGACGCCATGCGCGGCCGGGTGAGCGCGGTCAATTCGATCTTCATCGGCGCGAGCAACCAGCTCGGAGAGTTCGAATCGGGCGCCACGGCGGCGTTGCTCGGTCCCGTGGGATCGGTCGTGGTGGGCGGCGTGGGAACGATGCTGGTGGCGCTGACTTGGTTCCGGCTGTTCCCGTCGCTGGCGCAGCGCGATCGCCTCATGGTGGCGATGCCGGCGGCTGTCAGGTCGGCCTAGAAAACCGAGAACGCCTGGGGCGCATCGAGCGTGAGATCGCTCAGCGCCTCCGCCACGCAGGGCAGGACCCAGCCCTCGTCTTTTTCGTCGGCGCTCAGGCCGGGCCATTCGATGACGTGGCGCACGTTGCCGGACACCAGCTGGCAGATGCAGGTGCGGCAGGTGCCGTTGCGGCAGGAGCTTGGCAGCTCGATGCCGGCCGCTTCGGCCGCCTTCAGGAGCGTGGTGCCGGCTTCGGTCTCGAAGTCGAGGCCCGACGGCGCGAGTCGAACCCTCATCGCTGTGGCGGCTGCTGTTGTTGTTGCTGCTGCTGCTGCTCGCGGCGCTGTTCGCGCAGCATGAAAAGGTAGAGGCTCTCGACCTTTTCGCGCGCCCACGGCGTCTTGCGCAGGAACTTGAGGCTGGAGCCCACGCTCGGGTCGATGGCGAAACAGCGGATGGGAACAAGCTCGCCGAGATGTTCCCAGCCGTAGTGGTCGGCCAGCGCCGTCACGATGGCTTCCAGCGTGAGCCCGTGCAGCGGGTTCCGGGGCTGGGCCGGCTTGGCGGGAGCCGGCGCCGGCGTGTCGTCGGTCACTTGTTCTTGAGCTTGCCGCGCGGGATCACCGCGGTGGTGATCGTGCGGACCGGCTCGATGCCGCCGGTGCCTGCAGGCTTGGGCGGYGAGGTGTCCTTCTTCGGTTTCTTCGCTTCCTTGGTGCTGCGCTGCTGACTCTTGGCCATATCTTTTCTCCTGTTGGTGCTACGGATACAGCGGGCAGTTTAGCGGTGCGGCGACAATATGCGGTTCCACCTGTTTTTCCCGCATTCATGTCAGATTACGAAGTTCGCCCCGCCACGATGCGCGACGCCAAGGCCGTCGCCGAAATCCATGCCCTGGCCGCCAAGGCCGCTTACGAAGGCATCCTTCCCGAAGAAGAGYTGCGCGTGCTGGCCCCCGCCACCCGCGAAGCCAAATGGCGCGAAGCCATCGAATTCAGCGAACCCCAGGTGCAGGTGGCGGTGCAGGACGGCGAAATCGTCGGTTTCGTCGGCTTCGACCGCTCGCGCGACCCCAAGACGCCGTCCACCACGGGCGAGATCTGGGCCATCTACGTCAAGCCCGAGCACTGGGGCAAGGGCGTCGGCGTCGCCCTCTGGGACGCCGCCCGCGAAGGCCTCGAGGAAGAAGGCTGCACCACGGTCACCATCTGGGTGCCCCTGCGCAACGACCGCGCCATGCGCTTCCACGAACTCGCAGGCTTCAAGCGCGAGATGAAGACCGCCAAGACCACCTTGCTGGGCACCGTGCGGATCGAGGAAATCCGCCTCAAGCGCACCGTGGCCTGACGCCCACTCCGCCTCCGGAGTCGCCGCGTACGGTTATTCCCGGCGCGGCCGGTTGCGGCGGATAAGCTCGCCGCTTCTTTTTTCAGACCGATCCTTGCCCATGGCCACCAGCCTGCTCCTGCTGCTCGACGACATCGCCACCGTTCTCGACGACGTGTCGATCCTCACCAAGGTCGCCGCCAAGAAGACGGCCGGCGTCCTCGGCGACGACCTGGCGCTCAACGCGCAGCAGGTGTCCGGCGTCAAGGCCGACCGCGAGCTGCCGGTGGTGTGGGCGGTCTGCAAGGGCTCGTTCGTCAACAAGGCCATCCTGGTGCCCGCCGCGCTGGCCATCGGCACCTGGCTGCCCTGGCTGGTGACGCCGCTCCTGATGATCGGCGGCGCTTTTCTCTGCTTCGAGGGCTTCGAAAAGCTGGCCCACAAGTTCCTGCACAAGAAGGAACACGAGGCCGACACCGAACGCCACGAAAAGGCCATGGCCGACACCGCGGTCGATGTGGTGGCGGCGGAAAAGGACAAGATCAAGGGCGCAGTGCGCACCGACTTCATCCTCTCGGCCGAAATCATCGCCATCACGCTCGGCATCGTGCAGGGACAGCCGTTCACGACGCAGCTGACCGTTCTGGTCGGCATCGCGCTGATCATGACCGTCGGTGTGTACGGCCTCGTGGCCGGCATCGTGAAACTCGATGACGCGGGGCTTTACCTTAGCCAGCGTACCAGCGCTGCGGCACGCGGCCTGGGCCGCGGCATCCTTGCCACGGCGCCCTGGCTCATGAAGGGCCTGTCGGTGGCCGGTACGGCTGCCATGTTCCTCGTGGGCGGCGGCATCCTGGTGCACGGCGTGCCTTCGTTCGGCCATGCCGTCGAAGGCTGGGCGGCCGCCACGGGTGGCGTGTTCGGCACGCTCGGCTCGATGGGCGTGAACGCCGGCGTGGGCCTCGTGGCCGGCGCCATCGTGCTGGCGGTCGTGGAGCTCGTCGGCAAGCTCCTCGGCAAGAAGGGCTGAGCCCTCCGGTCCCACTGTTTCGTTAAGCGCCGGCTTTCACTGGCGCGGTTTGTTGCGCTGGAACAGGCCGACCCCCACCAGCGCCACGCCCAGCGCCAGCGCGAACCAGCCGACCAGGTAGGCGCCGGCCACCATCTCGAACCAGCGCGTGCCCTGCAGAAAACGGGGCGCCAGCAGAACGGCGGCGCCGATCACGAGGCAGAGGATGCCGCGTTCGAGCGTGCGGAGTTGTCTTTTGGGTTGCGCCATGGCTTCTTCGGTCGGGGTGCGTTGCGTCAGTGCGTCATTGTCCCGCGCATCGCGGCCGGGTGCCCCTGCAGCGGAAACGACTTGCCCGTCGGCACCAGCGTGTCGCCATCCACGCGCAGGATCGTGATGTCCTGGTCGATGAAATTGCCCACGTAGAGGTATTTGCCGTCGGCGCTCCACACCGCGCCTTCGGGCAGGCCGCGCACCACCACCTCGTTGGCGCGCGTCACCTTCTTGCCGTCGATCTTCAGCAGCACCACCGAGCCGTTGCGGTTGTAGAAGTAGGCGTTCTTCGCCGAGTTGCTGCCGCGCAGGATCACGGCCACCGCGTGCCTGCCGGTCGGGCTCACGGCCAGGCCTTCGGGGCCGTCGCCCACCACCACCTTGTCGACCACGCGCGGCGGTGTCGCCTCGAGGTCGATCACGCTCACCGTGTCGATCTGGCCATCCGATGCGCCCGAGTTGCCGTTGTCGGCGGTGAGCGCGAGCTTGCCGTCGGGCGTCACGTCCACGTTGTAGGGCCAGAGGCCGGCCGCGAGGTCGACCTTGTTGTAGCTGACCTTCTCGCCGTTCACTTCGAGCAGTGCGATCTTGTGCGTCGGGAACTTGGCGGCCAGCGCGCGTTTGCCGTCGGGCGTGAAGCGCACGTGCGCCACCGAATCGTTCATGGCCACGGTGTCGATCAGCGTCACCTTCTTGCCCGCGATGCGCAGCACGCTGACCGAGTTGTCGGCGCGGTTGGCCACCAGCGCGAGGTTGCCCGCGCGGTTGATCGACAGGCCCGAAGGCTGCTTGCCCACGGTGAGCGTGTCGAGCAGCTTGGGCGGAGTGGTGGTCAGGTCGATCACGAAGAGGCGGTTGTCGGGCACCTGCTTGCGCGCGCCGTTTTCTTCCACCACGTTCAGCGAGTTGGCCACCAGTGCGAGTGTTTCGCCGGGCGTGATCGCGAGGTTGGTCGGCGGGCCGGCGATGGTGTTGTCGAGCTGCAGCGTGCCGACGAGCTTCGGTGCGAGCGGGTCGGTGCCGATGTCGAGCACCTGCACCGTGTCGCGCCCCATCGGCCCGAGGCTCACGACGCCGGCGTCGTTCCACGACTGCTTCTCGTCGTTGGCCACCAGCATCAGCTGGCGCTGCGGAACGGTGGGGGTCAGGCTGGTGCAGCCGGAAAGGGCCGCGAGGGCGGCCAGGGCAAGGGCAGCCAGTGCGGCAGGGCGGAACGTCATGGTGCGGTCTCCGTGTTGTAGGTCTTCGTGGCGCGGGCGGTGCGGCCCGGCAGCGCATGGTAGCGGCACAATCGATGGCCCCCACATCCCAGAGCAGCCCGCATGACCATCGAGATATCCAAGGAAGCGCGCCAGCAGGCGATCACGTCGATCGAGCGCTACTTCAACGAGAACATGGAAGAGAAGATCGGCAACATCGCAGCCGGCGCGCTGCTCGGTTTCTTCCTGGAAGAGGTCGGCCCCATCGTCTACAACAAGGCGGTGGCCGACGTGCAGGAGCGCCTGCAGTCCCGCATTTCGGAGGTCGATCTCGAAGTGCACGAGGACGAGTTCCAGTACTGGCGCAAGTTCGATCGGCAAAAAAAGGGCAAATAGCCTGCGCATGACGTCGCGCGGATGCATCGCCCGCCATTCAAAGATGCTTCCAAACGTTGCAGAATCCCAAGCCATGCAACACCACCGTACGCCCACCCGTTTCGCGCTCCTGCGCACGCTCGCCGCCTTGCCGCTCGTGCTGGCCGCCTCCCTCGCAGCCGCCCAACAGGACCCGGCGTCGTTTCCGCTGGATTCGGTCGGCTACCTGAACGAGGAGCTGCCCCGCATGGAGGCCGCCATTGCCGCCAGGGACCGCAGCTTCTTCCACGGCGCGATGACCCGCACGGTGCAGTTCTCCGARCGCTGGGGCTTCAAGGCGCAGGCCAACCCCGACCTGGCGAAATACCCGATGTGTACCGAGGCCGTGATGGACTACGTGGTGGTCGGCATGTGCAAGCTCACGCCCTCGGGCGATGGGTGCGAGCCCGGCCTGGCGTCGCGCTTCGATGCCAATGTGCAGCGCTGCCGCGAGGTGGCCGCGCGAAAATAGGCGTCCCGTCTTCGGACGAACAAGAAAGTCCTCGCTCCTGGCGCGGGGCGGAGACACCATGGACTACACCCGCTACCAGACCCTCGCCATCACGCGCCGCGGCGCCAACGATGCGGTGCTCGACATCCAGATGCGCGCGGCCAACGGCAAGCTGCCCACGGCGGGCCATGACGGCCACCGCGAGCTCGCCGAGATCTGGCGCGACGTGTCGGCCGACGACACGGTCCGCTGCGCGGTGCTGCGGGGCGAGGGGCAGGGCTTTTCGGGCGGCGGCGATCTCGCGATGGTGCAGGACATGACCACCGACGACGCAGTGCGCCAGCGCGTCTGGAAAGAGGCGCGCGACCTCGTCTACAACCTCATCAACTGCGACAAGCCCATCGTGAGCGCGATGCACGGCCCGGCCGTGGGCGCGGGGCTGGTGGCGGGGCTGCTGGCCGACATCTCCATCGCCACGAAGAACGCGAAGATCGTCGATGGCCACACGCGGCTCGGCGTGGCGGCGGGCGACCATGCGGCCATCGTCTGGCCGCTGCTGTGCGGCATGGCCAAGGCCAAGTACCACCTGCTCTTGTGCGAGCCGGTGAGCGGCGAAGAGGCCGAGCGCATCGGCCTGGTCTCGCTGGCGGTGGACGAGGCCGACCTGCTGCCGCGCGCCTACGAGGTGGCCGACCGGCTCGCGGCCGGCAGCCAGAGCGCGATCCGCCTCACCAAGTACGCACTCAACAACTGGCTGCGCCAGGCCGGGCCGACCTTCGATGCTTCGCTGGCGCTCGAATTCATGGGCTTTGCGGGCGCCGACGTGCGCGAGGGCGTGGCCTCGCTACGCGAGCGGCGCGCGCCGAACTTCGGCTGAAGAAGTCCGGCTCGCTGGATCAGGCCTTCTTCAGGCCTTGAAGCGTTTGCAGCAGCACGACGCGCGTCTGCCCCAGCACCATGCCTTTCCACTCGTCGTTGTCGCAGTAGAACGCGTCGCGCAGCTGCTGGYGGATCTCGCGCTTCTGCGCTTCCGGCGCTTCGGGGTGGCGGCGCAGCCAGGTGTCGGCGCGCAGGCGGGTCAGCACTTCGCCGTCGGGCAGCGTGCCGAACTCGAGGCCCATGGGCGCGATGCTGGCGTTGGGGCATTCGTCGTACGCGATCGACACCACGGGGCCCGACACATCGGCCGAGGCCGAGTCGCCGGCAAAGGGCGCGAACACGTCGGCGCCCCACCAGGCATGCGCCTGCGCCAGGTCGGCCGGCGCATTGCGGCCGGGGTAGATCTTCTCGCCGTGGCCATAGGGGCCGAGGCCGGTGTGGATGTCGATCCAGCCGAGGTGCGTGGCCGAGGCCGCGTACTTGCGCAGGATGGCGCGCATCGTGCCGTTGCTCCAGGAGGGCGCGGTGCCGCCGTAGAACAGGCCGTCGGGCGAGGTGTACTGGCCCCGGGTGACGGCGGCGCGGAAGGCGCGCATGCCGTGCTTCTCGACGTAGGCGGCCACGGCCGCTTCGTCGGCGGGCGTCGGCGGCCATGCCGCGGGCAGCACCAGCGGCTCGACCTCGGCGTATTCCGCATTCACCGGCAGCGGCGCATGGAAGTCGATGTGGTTGCGGTTCAGGTCGATGTTGTCTTCGTTCGTGCGGTGCAGGTGCGAAAAGCCGTGCGGGTTGACCGCGTGCACCAGCAGCAGCGTCACGCCGGCCTGTTCGAGCCGCGTCAGCAGGTCGGCGTCGGCTAGCGTCGCGACCTGTGCGCCCGAGCCGCAGAAGCCTTCGGGGCCGTGCGTGCCCGAGGTGACGAGCAGCACCTTCTTCGCGTCCTTCGCGCCGATCAGCGCCACGTCGGTGGCCAGTTCTTCGCCGAGCGCGCCGCGGTGCGCCGGGTGCACGAAGGACTCGATGGCCGCGCCGTGCTGGGCCGCGGTATCGAGGAACTTGGCGCGGGCTTCGGCATACGTGCCCGAGAAATGGCGGGTCGCGGCAGTGGGTTGGTTTTGCATGGGGTGAAGGCTCCTGTGCATGAGCGTGGGGAATTCGTCAGGCTGCGGCGTAGGCGCCCGCTGCGTCGATGTCGCGGCCCGTGTGGTCGCGCAGCCAGAGCAGGCCGAGCAGCGAGACCACCGTCATCGCCACAAGGTACCAGGCCGGTGCGAGCTTGCTGCCGGTGGCGTTCAGCAGCCATGTGCTGATGAAGGGTGCGAAGCCGCCGAACAGCGCCACGCCCACGCTGTAGACCAGCGACATGCCGCTGGCGCGCACATGCTTCGGAAACATCTCCGGCAGCATCGTGATGCCCGGCACCGTCTGGGCCACGAGACCGATGCTCAGCAGGCCGAGCACGATGAACAGCACGGCGGGCGTCGGCGAGGCGTTGAGCCACAGGAAGCCCGGGTAGATCAGGATCGCGAGCGCAATGCGGCTCCAGAGGATCAGCGGCTTGCGGCCCACCACGTCCGACAGCTTGCCCACGAAGGGCGCCAGCGCGAACGAGATCAGGCCGGTCAGCGCGGCACCGAACAGCGCCACCGACGGCGTGAGGCCGAGCTCGCGCACGGCATACGTCGGCATGTAGAAGGTCACGACATAGGCCGCGGTGGTGCCGCCRACCAGCGAGAGGATCGCGGCCAGCACCGTCCTGCCGTGCTGCGTGCAGACGATCTTCAGGCTGCTTTCGCGCGGCGCGGCTGCAGCCTCGGGCGAGATATGGAGCGACTCTTCGAGATGGCGGCGGATGTACATGCCCACCGGCGCGATCAGCATGCCGAGGATGAACGGCACGCGCCAGCCCCAGCTCTGCATGGCTTCGGGCGTGAGCGAGAAGGTGAGCGCGCCCACCACCACGGCGCCGAGCATCACGCCCAGGCCCTGGCTCGCGAACTGCCAGCTGGCCATGTAGCCGCGGTTGGCGGGCGTGGCGTGTTCGACCAGCAGCGTCGTCGATGCGCCGACCTCGCCGCCGGCCGAGAAGCCCTGGATCAGCCGCGCCAGCACGATGACGACCGGCGCCGCCACGCCGATGGCCGCGTAGGTGGGCGTGAAGGCGATCAGCGCGCAGCCCAGTGCCATCAGGAAGATGGTGAGCGTCATGGCCTTCTTGCGGCCCGCGCGGTCGGCGTACGCGCCGATCACGATGCCGCCGAGCGGCCGCATGATGAAGCCCACGCCGAAGCTCGCCACCGTCAGCAGCAGCTGGCCGTAGGCATTGAAGGTCGGAAAGAACAGCTTGCCGATCACCAGCGCCAGAAAACCGTAGACCGTGAAGTCGAAGAACTCGAGCCCGTTGCCGATGGTGGTGGCGACGATGGTCTGGCGCCGGCGTGAGGGTGACGAGGGCTGGTTGCTTGGGGTGCTCATGTCTCTCCAGTGTTGGCTTTGCTTTTCGAGGATGTCGGTCGAAGGTATCTATGCCTTGACCGCGCCGGATGCTAGAGACTCGCTGCCGTCATGAAAAGACAATAATTGGGCGTCAAAGATAACTTTTGGTTGTCATGAAACCCAATCAGTTGCACGCCTTCGTGGCGGTGGTCGAGCAGATGAGCATTCGCGCTGCGGCCCGTGTGCTGGGCATTTCCCAGCCGGCCGTCACAAAGATCGTGCGCGAGCTGGAGCGCGAGGTCGGCGCGCCGCTGGTGGAGCGCAGCGTCAAGGGCGTGCGGCTCACCGAGTTCGGCCAGGCCTTCGCGCCCCGGGCGCGGCTGCTGCTGGCCGACATGCAGCGCGCGCGCGACGAGATCGCGCAGATCCGCGACGGGCTCACCGGCAAGGTCGCGCTCGCCGTCAGCACATCGTTCGCGCTCACGGTGCTGCCGGCCGCGTTCAAGGACTTCCACACGCGGCTGCCGGCGGTCGACGTGCAGTTCAGCGAAACGGTGCTGCCCTGGATGCTGGCGCGCCTGCGCGAAGGCTCGCTCGACTTCGCGGTGGCGCACGTGGTGCCGGGCCGGCTCGATCCGCAGTTCGAGGCGATGGAGCTCTTTCCGGTGAAGCTGGTGGTGGGCCTGCGCGAACGCCATCCGCTGCGCGCGAGCCGCTCGATTCGGGAGCTCTACAAGGCCGAATGGATTCTTCCGGGCGACGACCATTTCAGCGGTCGCGAGGCCGTGTCGCCGTTGCTGCCGCTGGGCCTGCCGCCGCCGGCGCGGGTGATCCAGGGGCAGTCGGTCACGGTGGCGCTGGCGCTGGTCGGTCAGATGGACCTGGTCGGCCTGTTCGTCGAGCCGTTGGCCACGCTGACCTTCAAGCGCCACGGCATCCGGCGCGTGGAGATCGAGGAGGAACTGCCCATGCTGAGCGTCAGCGTCATCAAGCGCCGCGGGCAGTTGCTGACGCCGGCCGCGCAGCATTTCGTCGAATGCATCCAGCGGGCCTCGGCGGCGGCGATGGGCGCCTAGCGAGGAAGAGGAGGAAAGCCGGCGCCGGCCTCGCCCGGCTTCCAGGGCGGGTACTTGTGCATGGCTCGCTCGAGCAGGTCCGAGGCGGTCCAGTCCGACAGCCATGCCTGCAGGCGGGGCCAGGGCTGGGCGCTGAACCATGCGGGGTCGACCATCGCGAACTGGCGCACGAAGGGCATGACGGCGGCGTCGGCCATCGTCGCGTGAGTGCCGGCCAGATGGCGTGAGGCCGACAGCCTCGTTTCGAGGTCGCGCAGAAACCGGGCGCCGCGTTCGCGCGCGGGTTCGCCGCCATCCGCATGACGGTCGGGGTACTTGTAGCGGTCGAGCTGGGGCTTGAAGTCGCCGTCGCAGATGGCGACCAGCGCGAGCATGTCCTGCAGGGTGCCGGTTCCGGGCTGCAGCCAGCGCTGCGGATCATTGCGCCGCAGGGCCCACAGCATCACGTCCAGGCTCTGTTCGAGCACCGCGCCGTCCGCCATCACCAGCACGGGCACGGTGCCCTTGGGCGAGGCGGCCAGCATTTCGGCGGGCTTGTCGCGCAGCACGACCTCGCGCAGTTCGCAACGCGTATCGCTTGCGATCAACGCGAGCCGGGCCCGCATCGCATAGGGACAGCGACGGAACGAATAGAGAACGGGGAGGGCGGTGGAGGGCATTCGAGTGCCCGATTTTCGACGACCGCGGCCGGCTCGCGCGCGGCCGGGTTTTTCAACACAATGGGCGGCCATGGGCGAACGCCTCTTCCTCCGCCTCGACGACGACCCCCTGCATGGGCCTGAATCGAGCGTGCCCGCCGGCACGCTGCGCGCGTTTGCGGTGAGCGCGGCGCTGCGTCCGCATGTCTCGCACATCCTGCTGTACCGCGAGACCTTCGCCGCAGGGCACGAGATGCTCGAGCGGGTGCTGCCCGATGGCGCGGTGCGCCTGGTCTTCAACCTCGGCGATGCGCCCTCCGCGGGCGAGGATGCCGGACAGCCGGTGGAGGCGATCGGTGCCTCGGCCGCGCCGGCCGTGGTGCGCATGCGCGAGAAGGTGGAGGGCGTGTCCGTCACGCTGCGCCCCGGTGCGGCGGTGGCGCTGCTGGGCTTGCCGGCCGGCGAGATCGCGGGCCATGCCGTCCATCTCGACGACCTCTGGCAGGGCGGCGCGACCGAACTGCTGGAACGCATGGCCGAAGCGACGGACGATGCCGCGCGCGTAGCCATGCTGCAAGCCGCCCTGCAGCGCCGGTTGCTCGACGGCGGCGGTGCCGTTCACGCCACGGCGATGCATGCGGTGCGGCTCATCGCCGCATCGGGCGGCCAGCGGCCGCTGCGCGAGGTGGCGGCAGCCGTCGGCGTCGGCGAGCGGCGTTTGCAGCAGCTCTTCCACGCACATGTCGGGCTGTCGCCCCGKGCCTGGGGCCGGCTCGCGCGGCTGCACGGCTGTCTGCGCGCGCTGCGGCGGCAGCCGGCGCCGGCCTGGGCGGATGTGGCTGTCGAGAGCGGGTTCTACGACCAGTCGCACCTGGTCAACGAGTTCCGGGCGCTCTGTGGCGTCACGCCGACGGAGTTCCTGGGCCGAGCGGCTTCGGTTTCTTCCAAGACGGCGGGTTGAAGGCGCATTACCTTCGTCGGCTTTCAGGCAAGGCAGATCGAAGAAGGAGCAACGGATGACGCAGAACGAGAACACGAACCGCCCGCTGAAGGGCTGCGTGGCGGTGGTGACCGGCGCCAGCCGGGGCGCGGGCCGCGGCATCGCGGTGGAGCTGGGAGCGGCCGGCGCCACGGTGTACGTCACCGGCCGCAGCACGCGTGAACAGCCCGCCGACACCTACGGACAGCTGCTGGCCCTGTCGGACATGGCGAAGGTGCCCGGCAGCATCGACGACACCGCCGACGAGGTCACGCGCATGGGCGGACGCGGCATCGCGGTGCCATGCGACCACACCCGCGAAGAAGAGGTGAAGGCGCTCTTCGCACGCGTGGAGCGCGATGCAGGCCGCCTCGACCTGCTCGTGAACAACGCCTGGGGTGGCCACGAAACCTTCAACGGCGTGTTCGAAGCGCCTTTCTGGGAGCACCCGCTCGCGAACTGGGATTCGATGTTCGACCGCGGCGTGCGCAACCACCTGGTGTCCAGCCGCTGCGCCGCGCCGCTGATGGTGCGGCACAAGCGCGGGCTGATCGCGACCACCACCTTCTGGGACCGCGGCCACTACCTGCGCGGCAACCTCTTCTACGACCTCGCCAAGGCCTCGATGACGCGGCTGGCCTTCGGCATGGCGCAGGAGTTGAAGCCGCACGGCGTGGCCTCGATCGCGGTGTCGCCGGGCTGGATGCGCACCGAGTTCGTCCTGGCCGGCCACAGGACCGACGAGGCGCATTGGCAGGAACGGCCGGCGTTGGCGGCCACCGAGTCGCCGCGCTACCTGGGCCGCGCGGTGGCTGCGCTGGCGGGCGACCCGCAGGTGCTGGAGAAGACGGGGGCGGTGCTGCGCGTGGCCGACCTCGCGCAGGAATACGGCTTCACCGACATCGACGGCCGGCAGGTGAAGGCCTTCGAACTGTAGGACGCGGCGCCCTCGTGTTCGAGAACTGATCGGACCTGCCGCGATGCGGGTGCATGGTCAGCATGGGAGCAATGTGTTCAACCCTCGAACCCTGACCCACCAGGAGGTGATATCCCATGTCTCCCCAAGCCCAGCTTGCACCCGCCATCCAGCTTGCCAGAGCCAACCCCGTCCGGATTCCGGGCGAGAGCGCCGAATACCGCGAAGCCCGCACCGCGCTGCTGGCCGAAGAGATCGAACTTCGCCGGCACATCGAGCGTGTCGCCGAGCAGCGGCGCCAACTGCCTCCGGGCGGCGCCGTGCCGGAGGACTACAGCTTCCGGGGACCGAATGGCCCCGTCAAACTCTCCGAGCTCTTCGGCAGGCACGACACCCTGATCACCTACAACTGGATGTTCGGCCCGAAGCGCGAGCGCCCGTGCCCCATGTGCACGTCGCTCCTGAGCGCCTTCGACGGCGAGATGCCCGACATATTGCAGCGCGTGGCCTTCGCGGTCATCGCCACCTCGCCCATCGAGCGGATGAGGGCCTTTGCCGTCGAGCGCGGCTGGCGCTACCTGCCTCTCTATTCGTCGACCGGCAACACCTTCAACCGCGACTACGCCGGCGAGACGCCCGACAGCGGGGACAACGCGGCGTTCAATGTGTTCCGGCGCGACGGCCAGGCCATCCGGCATTTCTGGGCCGCCGAAATGGGCGGCGGGGCTGCAGACCCCGGACAGGACCCGCGCGGTGCGCCCGACCCGATGCCGATCTGGAACCTGCTCGACATGACGCCCGAAGGCCGAGGCAAGGGATGGTATCCGCAACTGAGCTATTAGCCGTCTCCGGCGACCGGGTTGCAAGAAATGCAACCTTGTTGCGCTTTTCCATATAATGCAATCATGTTGCATATATAGAGAACGCTCCATGACCAGTCGCCTCCCCGTTACCGTCCTGTCCGGCTTTCTCGGCGCCGGCAAGACCACCTTGCTCAACCACATCCTCCACAACCGCGAGGGGCGGCGCGTGGCGGTCATCGTGAACGACATGAGCGAGGTCAACATCGACGCCGCGCTGGTGCGCGACGGCGGCGCCGAGCTCTCGCGCACCGACGAGAAGCTGGTCGAGATGAGCAATGGCTGCATCTGCTGCACGCTGCGCGAAGACCTGCTGATCGAGGTCGGCCGGCTCGCGAAGGAAGGGCGCTTCGACCAGCTGGTGATCGAGTCCACCGGCATCTCCGAGCCCCTGCCCGTGGCCGAGACCTTCACCTTCGCAGGCGAGGACGGCAAGAGCCTGGCCGACGTGGCGCGGCTCGACACCATGGTGACGGTGGTCGATGCCTTCAACTTCCTGCGCGACTACGGCTCGCCCGACAGCCTGGGCCAGCGCGGCCAGTCGCTCGGCGACGAGGACACGCGCACCGTGGTCGACCTGCTGATCGAGCAGATCGAGTTCTGCGACGTGCTGGTGGTCAACAAGACCGACCTCGTCACGCCCGAGGAGCGCGACAGGCTGATGGCGATCCTGCACAGCCTGAATCCGCGGGCCCGCATCGAGGTGTCGGCGTTCGGCCGCGTCGCGCTCGACCGCGTGCTCGACACCGGCCTGTTCGATTTCGAGCAGGCCGAGCAGGCACCCGGATGGCTGGCCGAACTGCGCGGCGAGCACCCGCCCGAAAGCGAGGCCTACGGCATCCGCAGCTTCGTCTACCGCTCGCGCATTCCCTTCCATCCCCAGCGCTTCTGGGACCTCGTGCAAGGCGAGTGGGAGGGCGTGGTGCGCTCCAAGGGCTTCTTCTGGCTTGCGAGCCGCGCCACGCGCGCGGGTTCGTGGTCGCAGGCCGGCGGCGCCTGCCGCTATGGCGCGGCAGGCTTCTGGTGGGCGGCGGTGCCGCGCGAGCATTGGCCGGCCGATCCGGACGCGCTGGAACTGATCCAGAAAAACTGGGACCCCGCAACAGGCGATGCGCGGCAGGAACTGGTGCTGATCGGCATCGGCATGGACGAGGCTGCACTGCGCGCGCAACTCGATGCCTGTTTGCTCACGGAGAACGAAATGCGCTTCGGCGCCTCCTGGTGGCAGAACCTGCCCGATCCGTTCCCGTCCTGGAACGTCTGACCTGAATCAGCGGGCGCAGTCGCCGCAGGTGCCGTGGAGGGTCAGCGCGGTATGGCGCGTGTCGATGCCTTGTTTACGCAAGGCCTTGCCCAGCCGGCCCATCACCTTGGGCAGTTCAGGGTCCGACGGCAGCGCCAGCACCTTGTGGCACTGGTCGCATTCGAAGGTGTTGCCCGAAGCGGCCTCCACATGCCGCGCGAAGCGGTTGACGCGGTCGGCGCCCACCCGGCGGTCGCACAGGCCGGCCTCGACCAGGCGGTCGAGCACGCGGTAGATCGTGACGCGGTCGGGCAGCTCGCCGGTGGCGGTGGTGTAGGCCGCAGCCATTTCGTCGTGCGTCAGGGGCTGCGAGGTGTGTTCGAGCAGTTCGAGCACGGTCTGGGCGGCGCGCGTCACGCGCAGGCCGCTGTCGCGCAGCAGGGATTCGCTGTCGAATACAGCGGCGGCAAGCGGGGGCTTCGGGTGCGGTTTCATGGGCTTCATGCGAAACGCCATTGTGTTGCATCCCCGGGCGTTCTGCGCAACGCGCAGGCAAATCGCCCGCCTGCCATGCCAGATAATCGCCGGCATCGAGATCACCGGGCGGCACGAACAGCATGGACACAGAGCGGGGCGGCGACGTACTCAGCCATGTGCTTGCGACGTACAAGTCCGAACGGGCGGTCACGGCCCGCTTCTCGCTGTCTTCGCCCTGGGCGCTGCATTCGACCGGCGTCGACGGCCCGCTGATCCGCATGTGCACCGGCGCGCCGTACTGGATCGCGGTGGACGGCGCCGAGCCGGTGCCGGTCGCGCCGCACGACATCGCGATGCTGCCGCAAGGCAGCGCGCACACCGTGTCTTCCGCGCCGGGGCTCCAGGCCATGCCGTTCCGCGACCTGATCGCTGCGCACTCCGTCGGCCGGCACGGCGACCATCCCATCGTGTTCTCGCATGGCGGCGGAGGGCCGGCAACCGAGCTCTTTTCGCTGCACCTGTGGATGCCGGCGCAGGGCCTGGGCGCCATCATCGGCAGCCTGCCGCCCCTGATCGTGCTGCGACAGGCGCAGATCCCCACCACCGCATCGCTCGCGCAGGCCATGGCGTCGCTGGTGAACGAAACCGTCGCCCAGCGGCCCGGCTGGCAGCTGTCGGCGGCGCGCATGGCCGACCTGCTGCTGGTGCACATCCTGTGCGAGCACCTGTACGCCCAGCCTCAGTCCCAGCAGACCGGCCGGCTGCGCGGGCTGGACGACGAAAGCATCGCCCGCGCGATGTCGCTGATGCACGAGCGGCCCGCGCATCCGTGGTCGGTGGCCACGCTGGCCCAGGCCAGCTGCCTCTCGCGCACCATCTTCAGCGAGCGCTTTCGCACGCTGGTGGGCGTCACGCCCATGCACTACCTGGGCTCCTACCGCATGACGCTGGCGGCCGAGAAGCTCAAGAACCGGCAGTTGAGCCTGCACCAGGTGGCCGAGGCGGTGGGCTACGCCTCGGAGAAAGCGTTCTCGCGCGCCTTCCAGCGCTGGATGGGCATGACGCCCAGCGCCTATGCCCGCCAGCACGGCGGGCCCGAATTCGCCTGAAATCGCCGCGCCGGACGATCGGTGCCCAAATCCGGTGTGCCGGAGGTTGAGCCGGCGGCATGCGCGCCGAACAATCGGTCCATGGCCATCCAACGCAAAAGAGTCATTCCCGAAGTCCGCAACCCGGCGCTCGAACGCTCCCTCGTGAAGTCGATCGCGTCCGGCGACAACCAGCAGCGGGAAGCCACGGTGAAGAACACCGACGGCGAGCCGCTGCTCCAGTTCGAAGGCGACAGCAACCCCTACCTCGAGCATCAGCGCAACGACCTGCTGCTGAGCCTCCAGCACATGCGCAGCGAGGGCCACGACGAGATGGTCTTCATGTGCATCACGCACTGCAAGGAACTGACCTTCAAGGCCATCCACTGCGAGCTGGCCAACATGCAGGCCCGCATCCGCGCCGACGACGTGGCCGGCGCGCTGCAGCTGGTGCCGCGGGTGCGCGCACTGCTCGAATTCCTGGGCAAGACCTGGGACGTGCTCTCGACCATCACGCCGCACGGGTTCAACCAGTTCCGCAACACGCTGGGCATCGCCTCGGGCCAGCAGTCGTACATGTACCGGCATGTGGAGTTCATCCTGGGCAACAAGTCGGTGCCGCTGGCGCGCGCCCATGCGAACAACCCCGACGTGTGGCCCTACATGGAGCGCGCGCTGAATTCGCCGAGCCTCTACGACGACGTGCTGGCATTGCTGCACCGCCGCGACATCGCCGTGCCGCCGGAGGCGTTGGCGCGCGACTGGTCGGCGCCGTACGAGGCGAGCCCAGGCGTCGAGGCCGCGTGGCTGTGGGTCTACGGCGACCCCACGCCGGAGAACGATCTCTACCGGCTCGGCGAAGCGCTGATGGACATCGCCGACGTGTTCTCGCAGTACCGCTGGCGGCATTTCGTGTCGGTCGAACGCATCCTCGGCTTCAAGCCGGGCACGGGTGGCTCGGCCGGGGTGGGCTGGTTGCGCAGCGTGGTCGATCACCGGTTCTTTCCGGAACTGTGGTCCGTGCGGACCCAACTCTGAATCCATTGCGCATGACTTCAACACAAAGGGTGCTGATCGTCGGCGCCGGCATCGCCGGCTGCTCGGCYGCCATCGCGCTGGCCGACAAGGGCATGCATGTCACGCTGATCGAGAAGCAGGCCGAATGGCGCTTCCAGAGCTCGGGCATCTTCATCTACGGCAACGGGCTCGAGGCGTTGCGCAGGGTCGGAGTGCTGCCGCGCATCCTCGAGGCTGGCTTCGGCATCGCGGACGGCAGGAACGTCTACCTGGATCACCACGGTGCGCCCATCGTCGATGTCTTCTATCCCGCGTCGAGCGGTGGCGCGGTGCCCATCCTGGGTATCAAGCGTGCGGAGATGCACCGCATCCTTGCCGGCCGACTCGATGCGCTCGGCGTCGATATCCGGTTGGCCACGACGGTGACGAAGATCCGTTCAGGCAGCGGCGGCGATCACGCAGACGTCGCGCTCTCCGACGGCTCGACGCAGCGCTTCGACCTCGTCGTCGGCGCCGACGGCATCCGATCGCAGGTGCGCGAGGCCGTGAGCGGCCCGCTGATGCCGCGCTACACCGGCTTCGGCGTCTGGCGCAGCGTGCATGACAGGCCGCGCATGCTGGACGCGAAGATCATGATGATGGGCATCGGCAAGCGTCTGGGCATCATGCCGATCAGCGACGACAAGCTCTACATCTTCGGCACGGTGAGCGAGCCGGCAGGCCACTGGTATCCGCGCGAGACATGGCCCGAACAGATGCGCGCCCGGTTCGCGGAGTTCGGCGGTCCGGCGCGGCAGTTCCTCGATCAGCTTTCGGCGGATTCGGAGGTGCTCTACACCGCGGTCGAGGAAGTGCAGGCGCCGCTGCCCTGGCATGCGGGCCGCGTGCTGCTGATCGGCGATGCGGCGCACGCCTCGACACCGTTCATGGGGCAGGGCGGCGCCATGGCCGTGGAAGACGCCGTGGTGCTGGCCGGGATGCTTGCCGCAGGCGGCATCAGCGAGCAGACCCTGCGTGCCTTCGGCGAGCGTCGTTACCCGATGTGCAGGTTCGTGCAAGATGCCTCGCGCAAGGTGGGCGAGGCGGGCGCGGTAGAAGACGCCGCGAGCTGCGCGCGCCGCAACACGGCGATGCGGGCCACGGCCCAGCAGCAGGTCGATGCGTTCTACCGCGAACTGGACGCATTGCGCGCAATGCCGGCCTAGCGGACCGCCTTGGGGGTTTTTCCTTTTGTTTCAAGCCATCCTGGGTGGGAAGGGGCGGTGCGCAAGTCAGCCAACCGCCCGAATGCGCTAAGGTCTGGTCATTCGCGTCTTTGAATACCTTTGCCCGACCATGTCCCGTCCTCCGATCGAAATCGAAACCGCACCCAACCCCACCGCCACGGTGATCCTGATGCACGGCCTCGGCGCCGACGGCAACGACTTCGTGCCGATCGCCGGCGAGCTCGACCTGTCGGGCGTGGGGCCGGTGCGCTTCGTGTTCCCCAATGCGCCGGTGATTCCGGTCACCCTCAACAACGGCTACCAGATGCCGGCCTGGTTCGACATCGCGGCCCCCGATTTCAACGTGCAGGAAGACGCGGCCGGCCTGCGCCGCTCGCAAGCCACCATCGAGGCCGTGATCGCCAACGAAAAGGCCCGCGGCATTGCCGCCGACCGCATCGTGGTGGCGGGTTTTTCCCAGGGCTGCGCGATGGCGTTGCTGACAGGCCTGCGCCATACCGAGCGCCTGGGCGGCATCGTCGGCCTGTCGGGCTGGCTGCCGCTGGCGGCCAGCACCGCGGCCGAGCGCCACGCGGCCAACCACGACACGCCGGTGTTCCTTGGCCACGGCCGGCAGGACCCGATGGTGCCGATCGCCAGTGCCCTGCAATCGCGAGACGCGCTTGCCGCTTTGGGCTATACCGTCGAGTGGCACGAATACACGATGGCGCATTCGGTCTGCATGGAAGAAGTTGCCGACCTGAACCGCTTCCTGCTGCGCGTGCTGGGCTGAACGGGCCGCTGCGCAACCCACGAGAGAAGAAGGAGACAAGCAATGATCCTGGTCATCGGACATGCCCTGGCGAAGCCCGACACCCTGCAGGCGATGCTGGCCATCAGCACCGAGCACGTGCTGCGCTCGCGCGCCGAATCCGGCTGCATCTCGCACGAAGTCACGACCGACGTGCTCGACCCGCTGCGCCTCACTTTCGTGGAGCGCTGGAGCGACATGGCGGTGCTGCAGGCGCATTTCCGCGTCGATGCCTCGCGCGCGTTTGCCAAGGCGCTCGCGGCCATGGCCGACGGCACGCCGGAGATCCACGTCTACCAGTCGGACGAGATCGACCTGCAGGCGAGCCGCGCCTAGCCTGGTTTTCCTGGAAGCAAAAGGCCCTCGGCCGGCATGGCGTCTATGCAGGCAGCTATCAAAAAAATAGCTGATCGCAGTCTGGCATGCTGCGGGATTCCCTGCGCAAGCAGTGCCCGCGCGCCCGTGCTACCTTCCAGCCCCTCAGAAGATTGATGGGTCATAACAATATGAGCAACAGATTGCAGGAGAGGTTGGGTGCACTTTCAGCCGCACGCCTCCAGGGCATGCGACGCGGGATCGAGAAGGAAAGCCTGCGCGCGCTGCCGGACGGCAAGCTCGCGCTGACGCCGCATCCGCTGGCGCTGGGTTCCGCGCTCACGCATCCGCACATCACGACCGACTTCAGCGAATCGCAGCTCGAGCTCATCACGGGCGTGCACGCGGGCGTCGAATCGGCGCTCGAAGAGCTGACCCGGGTCCACCAGTTCACCTACCGCGTGCTCGACCAGCTCGGCGACGAGCGCCTCTGGGTCTCGAGCATGCCCTGCGGGCTGCCGACCGACGAGACCATTCCGATCGGGCGCTACGGCTCATCGAACGTGGGCCGCGCCAAGAGCGTCTACCGCATGGGCCTGAGCCACCGCTATGGCCGCCGCATGCAGACCATCTCGGGCATCCACTACAACTGGTCGCTGCCCGATGTGTCGAGCGAACAGTACTTTGCGCTGATCCGCAATTTCCGCCGCCACGCCTTTTTGCTGCTCTACCTGTTCGGTGCCTCGCCCGCCTTGTGTTCGAGCTTCGTCGCGGGCCGACCGCACGAGCTACAGCCGCTGGGCGACGGCAGCATGTTCATGCCGCACGGCACGTCGCTGCGCATGGGGCGGTTGGGCTACCAGAGCGATGCGCAGGCCTCGCTGGCCGTGAGCTACAACAGCCTCGACGGCTATGGCGCCTCGCTGCAGGATGCGCTCACGCGCCCGTGGCCGGCGTACGAATCCATCGGCATCCGCAACCTTGGCGGCGACTACAACCAGCTCGGCACCAGCCTGCTGCAGATCGAGAACGAGTTCTACGGCACCATCCGACCCAAGCGCGTGATCAACCCCGGCGAACGCCCGCTGCATGCGCTGCGCGAGCGCGGCGTTGAGTACGTCGAAGTGYGGCTGATGGACCTCGACCCTTTCGAAACGGTGGGCATCAACGCGCAGACCATGCGCTTCATCGATGTGTTCCTGCTGCACTGCCTGTTGAGCGACAGCCCCGACGACACGCCGCAGGAAATCGCCGACCTGGCGCACAACCAGCACCTCACCGCTGCGCGCGGCCGCGAGCCGGGCCTGCGCCTGTCGCGCGGCGGCAGCGAAGTGGTGCTGGCCGACTGGGGCCTCGAGCTGGTTGCGCAGTGCCTGCCCATCGCCGCCGCGCTCGATGCGGCGCAAGGCGGCACGCAGCATGCCGATGCGGTGCGCGCCGCCCAGGCCGCGCTGGAGAACCCCGACAGCCTGCCCTCGGCCCGCGTGCTGGCGGCCGTCGAGCAGCAGCACGGCAACTCCTTCATCGGCTTCGTGCGCGCCCAGTCCGAACAGACCCGCGCCGCGCTGCTGGGCCTGCCTTTCTCGGCCGCGCAGCAGGCCGAGTTCGAGCGCATGACCGCCGAATCGATCCAGGAGCAGAAGCGCATCGAGGCGGCCGACACCATGCCCTTCGAGATCTACCGCGAGCAGTACGTCTCGCCCGCGCGCCTGGGCATGCCCCGCGGCCGCATGGCCGTCGCTGCGTAGGCCGGTCCTTCGCCGCGACGTTCATGGGGACGACAGCGGCGGTGGCGGATGGCCTACAGGCATTGGCCAGCATGGCCCACCGCGCGCGCCGCCGGCGCTGCGAGGATGGTCTCCATGCATTGCGCAAAATCTGCCCCGGTGATGTCACCATGACTTTCAAGGCCTACCTGGTTGAGGACAGCCCCGTGATCCGCGAGAACCTCGTGGGCTTCCTGGAGGACGTGGCCGATGCGGAGGTCGTGGCCTCGGCCAGCACCGAAGAAGAGGCCGTGACCTGGCTGCGCCAGCATCGCGACGATTGGGACATGACCATCGTCGACCTGTTCCTTCAGCGGGGCAACGGGCTGGGGGTGATCAACGCCTGCCGCAACCGCGCGCCGCACCAGAAGGTGGTGGTGCTCAGCAACTACGCCACGGCCGACATGCGCGACCGTTCGACCCGGCTCGGTGCCGATGCCTTCTTCGACAAATCGGCCGAACTCGACCAGCTGGTGGCCTACTGCGCCGCACTTCGCCCGTCGCACGGGTGACTGGGGTTGCGTGCCTGCGGGTGCGCCGCAGGGCTTTTATGGGGTAAAACGCCACGCTGCCGCAGAGCGGCAAGGCCAACCTCCCCAACGAAAGCAACAGAGACTCATGAGCAGCAGCAACAGCATCGACTTCAAGGGCCGCGTGGCCATCGTGACCGGCGCGGGCGGCGGCCTGGGCCGCCAGCATGCGCTGGCCCTGGCGGCGCGCGGCGCCAAGGTGGTGGTCAACGACCTGGGCGGCGCACGCGACGGCTCCGGCGGCTCGGTCGGCGCCGCGCAGGCGGTGGTCGACGAGATCAAGGCGGCCGGCGGCGAAGCCATTGCCAACGGCGCCTCGGTGACCGATTTCGCGGCCGTGCAGGCCATGGTCCAGCAGGCCGTCGATGCCTGGGGCCGCGTCGACATCCTGGTCAACAACGCCGGCATCCTGCGCGACAAGAGCTTTGCCAAGATGGAGCTGGCCGACTTCCAGCTGGTGGTCGACGTGCACCTGATGGGCGCTGTGAACTGCACCAAGGCCGTCTGGGCGCTCATGAACGAGCAGAAGTACGGACGCATCGTGATGACCACCTCGTCCTCCGGCCTGTACGGCAACTTCGGCCAGAGCAACTACGGCGCCGCCAAGCTCGCACTCGTGGGCCTGATGCAGACGCTGAGCATCGAAGGCGCGAAGAACGACATCCGCGTGAACTGCCTCGCGCCCACCGCCGCCACCCGCATGACCGAGGACCTGTTCCCGAAGGACATGCTCGAGGCCTTCCAGCCCGAAGCCGTGGTGCCCGCGATGCTGGTGCTGGCCGCGCAGGACGCACCCAACCGCACCATCCTCTGCGCGGGCGCCGGCGTCTTCGAGGCGGCCCACATCACGCTGACGCAGGGCGCCTGGCTGGGCAGCGGCCCCGATGCGGCCGAGCAACTGGCCGAACGGCTGGCCGAAGTGATCTCGCGCGAGGGCGAGAGCGTGCCGCAGGCCGGCACCGCCCAGGGCAGCAACGAGGTCGCCAAGGCGATGGCGAACGCGAAGAGGGGCTGACCGAACGAAGCTGTTCATGGTGCTTGACCTAGAGTGCACTCAAGCATTTCCAATGAATTCACCGGGATGTCCGGTTCATTCAAACGCCAAGGAAATCAAGCCATGAACACGAGCGACAACAAGGCCCTGGTCCAGCGCATCCATGCCGAGCTGGACAAGGGCAACGGCCAATATTTCATCGACAGCCTGGCCGACGATGCGAGCTGGACGCTGGAGGGCACCACGCCCTGGTCGCGCACCTACGCGGGCAAGGCGGCCATCCGCGAAGAGCTGATCAAGCCGCTGTTCGCGCAGTTCGCCGGGCCCTACGTGAGCAAGACCGAGCGCATCATTGCCGAGGGCGACCGGGTGGTGGTGCTGTTCAGCGGCGACGTGCCCACCAAGACCGGCAAGCGCTACAACAACCGCTACTGCTACGTCTACCGACTCGAAGGAGGCAAGGTGAAAGAGCTGACCGAGTACTTCGACACCGCGCTGGTCCAGGAGGCGCTCGAGGCGCCGCCCGTTGCCGCCCATGCCGACTGAGAAGGGCACCCCCTTCCACATCGGCGAGCTGGCCACTCGCACCGGCCGCACGGTGCACGCCATCCGCTGGTACGAGACGCAGGGCCTCGTGCCCGGCGTGGCGCGCGACGAGGGCGGCAGGCGTCTCTACGGCGAGTTGCACGTCGGCTGGCTCGACCTGATGGAGCGGYTGCGCCGCACCGGCATGTCGATTGCCGAGATGCGCGAATACACCGCGCTCGCGCTGCAGGGCAAGGCCACCTTGCAGCAGCGCCGCGACATGCTCGCGGCGCACCGCACGCGCGTGACCGAGACCATCGCCGAATGGAAGAGGGCGCTGTCGCTGGTCGACCGCAAGATCGACTTCTACGACGCGTGGATGACCAGCGGCCACCGCCCGCCGCTCATTCCCGCCGAGACTCCCCGCCTCCCGCCACCGAAACGGAAAGTCCGATGACCGACACCGCCCTCGCGCCCTTGCCCCTTCTTGCGCTTCCCGCCGGAATCCGCTCGCGCCAGCTCGACAACGGGCGCGGCCTGTCGGTGCACCTGCTCGAGGCCGGCTTCGAGACGCCGGGACGGCCCTGCGTGCTGCTGCTGCACGGCTTTCCGGAGCTGGCCTACAGCTGGCGCAAGGTGATGCTGCCGCTGTCCGAGGCGGGCTACCACGTGGTAGCGCCGGACCAGCGCGGCTACGGCCGCACCACCGGGTGGCAGCAGGGCTACGACGCGGAGCTCGACGAGTTCCGCCTGCTCAACCTCGTGGACGATGCGGTGGGGCTCCTGGCGGTGCTCGGCCACGATTCGGTGGCAGCAGTGGTCGGGCATGACTTCGGCTCGCCGGTGGCGGCGTGGTGCGCGCTGACGCGGCCCGATGTGTTTCGCTCGGTCGTATTGATGAGCGCGCCTTTTGCGGGTCCGCCGGCCGCTGCGGCAACGGGGGGTGCCGAAGCGATGCGCCAGCTGCTCGACGGCCTGGCCGCACTGCAGCCGCCACGCCAGCACTACCAGTGGTACTACTCAGGACGCGAAGCCAATGACCACATGCAGCACGCCCCGCAAGGCCTGCACGCCTTCCTGCGCGCCTACTACCACCACAAGAGCGCCGACTGGCCGCAGAACCAGCCTTTCAAGCTCGCGGCGATGAGCGCCACCGAACTGGCCCGGCTGCCGACCTACTACGTGATGCGGGCCGACCGGACCATGGCCGAAACGGTGGCGGCGGAAATGCCTTCTCCCGAGCAGATCGCCACCTGCCGCTGGCTGCCCGACGACGAACTCGCCGTCTACGCCGCCGAGTACGCGCGCACCGGCTTCCAGGGCGGCCTGCAGTGGTACCGCTGCGGCACCAGCGGGCGCTATGTCGCGGAGATGCAGGCGTGGTCCGACCGCACCATCGATGTGCCCGCATGTTTCATCGCGGGCCGCAGCGACTGGGGCATCTACCAGAGGCCCGGCGACTTCGAGGCCATGCAGGCCGGCGCCTGCACCCGGATGCACGGCGTGCATCTCGTCGAAGGTGCGGGCCACTGGGTGCAGCAGGAACGGCCGGCCGAGGTGAGCCGGCTGCTGCTGCAGTTTCTCTCCGCTACTCCGCGATAAAGCTGCTGTCCTTGCGGATCGAATCGCGGTCGCGGTGGTTGAGGCGGCCCAGCGTGTTGTCGAGCAGGCGTTTGAGCTTGTCGGCTGCGCCGCGGAAGGCCTCGTCGAGGCTCGTCGCGTGCTGCGTCACCGCCAGCGGTTGATGGTGTGCAAGGCGGGCTTCCATCACGCAGCATTTGTCGCCGCCGCCGGCCTTGTCGTGGTTCTCGTCGCTCAGATGCACCTCGACGCGCGTCACGTCCTCGACGAAACGGCTCAGGTGCTGCTTGATCTCGGTATCGGCCCAGCGCTCCAGTGCGTCCTTGTTGTTGATGCCGTTGCTCGTGTTGACCTGAATCTGCATGCAATGTCCCTGCTGGATGGATGAACGAGTCCCTACTGTGCGCCCAAACAGTCCCCCTGCGCGTAGGCATGTTCCTCACCCTCGGGCCGGGCGTGGCCCGGAATGCGGCTTTTCTAGCTCTGGATGTAACTGGTGAGCTGAGTGATCGTCTGCTCGTGCTCCGAAATGATGTCGTCCATCAAGTCCTGGATCGAGATCATCCCCACCACCTTGTCGCCATCGACCACCGGCAGGTGGCGGAACTTGCGCTGGCTCATCAGCGCCATGCAGGCGCGGGTGCGGGTTTGCGGGGTGACGGTCATCACGTCGGGCGTCATGATCTCCGAGACCTTCATCTCCTTGGAGTTCTTGCCCTGCAGCGCCACCTTGCGGGTGTAGTCGCGTTCGGAGAGAAAGCCCACCAGCTTCTCGCCGTCCATCACCATCAGCGCGCCCACCTCGAAGCGGGCCAGCGTGGCCAGCGCGTCGAACACGCTGGTGCCTGGCGAGGTGCGCCAGGCGGCGGAATCGTGGCGCTTGAGCAATTCGGAGACGGGTTTCATCGCGGTAACTCCATCAAAAAGTTTCGATTCACGCCGACGCGCCGGTCGCCGCACTCGGTCAAATCATAGGGGCGGAATCGCCCCCCGCGATGCAAAAACCTCTAGGGGATTGCGCGTGTCATCCGCGCACACCAATTCAAGGTGTTGCGGCGAGCACGCGGCTCAGGGCCACGGGGTTGCCCGCCACCGTCTTGACGAGGCCCTTCTCGTCGAAGTTCACCTGGTACTCCGACCAGCTGTCGCGCCAGTAGCGCCACGTCGGTGCATCGAGGCTCGGGTTCTCGCTGGCCACGGGGTAGCCGACGGCCATCAGCACCTGCTCGCGCGTCATGCCGGGCGCCAACTTCCCGGCCAGGATGGCATCGCGGACCGCGGACGCAAAGGCCGCCATCTTCTGCTTCGGGTCTTCGGTCACCACATAGCGCTGCGCAAAGTCGATCAGCGTGATGTTGCGGCTGTAGTCGTTCTTGATCCGCTGGGGCTTGCCCGCGAGATCGAGGTTGAAAAAGCGGAAGTCGTAGCCCGTGATGCGTGCCGGCGTGCCCACGGCGACGATGCTCGTGCCTTGTTCGTCGTAGTTGATGTCGCTGATCGAATTGCCGTAGGTGCGCATGTTGCAGCACAGGTAGCCGTTGATCAGCGGGCCGGGCGGCGGCGAGGGGCGCTGGGCATGGACGACAGTCACGGGAACGACGGTGGCTGCCAGCAGGATGGCAGCGGCAAGGCGCTTGAGCATGAATTTCCCTCGGTATTTGTTGGATTGGCTGCGGGATGCAGCGCGCGGATTCTAGGGTCGAACAACCTCCTGGGCGAAGGCAGAATGGGGGTTCACAGCTATCGAAAGAATAGCGGCGTGATGAAGCGCACATTCCCGGTTCACAATGCGCACCCGGCCCCCGGCCAACCCTCCCTTGCAGACAGCGCGAAAGAAAGAGCACCCACCGATGGCGATCCAGTGGTTCCCCGGTCACATGTACACGACCCAGAAGGCCATCACCGAGCGGGTGAAGGACATCGACGTGGTCATCGAGCTGCTCGACGCGCGCCTGCCCGGTTCCAGCGCCAACCCGATGCTGGCCGAACTCACGGCCGGCCGGCCCACGCTCAAGGTGCTCAACAAGCAGGACCTGGCCGACCCCGAGCGCACCGCGCTCTGGCTCGCGCACTACAACGCGCTGCCCGCCACGCGCGCCATCGGGCTCGATGCGAGCCAGACCACGCCCGCGCAGCAGATCGTGAAGGCCTGCCACGCGCTGTCGCCCAACCGGGGCGGCATGGCCAAGCCGATGCGCGTGCTGATCTGCGGCATTCCGAACGTGGGCAAGTCCACCCYCATCAACACCCTCACCGGCGGCCGCAAGGCCAAGACCGGCGACGAGGCCGGCATCACCAAGCTGGAACAGCGCATCACGCTGGCCGACGACTTCTACCTGTGGGACACGCCCGGCATGCTGTGGCCGCGCATCGTGGTGCCCAAGAGCGGCTACAACCTCGCGGCCAGCGGGGCGGTGGGGCGCAATGCCTTCGACGAAGAGGAAGTGGCGCTCGAGCTGCTCAACTACCTCAAGACGCACTATGCGGCGGGCATCGCGGAGCGATTCAAGCTGGTCGAGCTCGATGCCGCGACCATTGCCGGGATGAAGGACGAGGACGTGCTCGACACCATCGGCCGCAAGCGCGGCGCGCTGCTGGGCAAGGGCCGCGTCAACCTGCAGAAGGCAGCCGAGATCGTGATGCACGAATTCCGCGCCGGCAACCTCGGGCGCATCACGCTCGAGACCCCCGAGGAGTTTGCGCAGTGGCTGGCGGAAGGGCAGCGCATCGATGCCGAGCGTGCGGCGAAGAAGGCGGCGCGGGGGAAGAAGCGCAAGGCCGTCGATGCGCCCGAAGGTGGCGACGCCCCCCACGCGGATTGAGCGGTCCGGTGCAGGGTTGCAGGTGGATATCGCCAGGAGCGACATGACCAAGGGCGCTGCCTCAGTGCCTCAGCGCATCTGCAGCCGCGCGTCCTTCGGGTAGCTGATGGTGTAGTCCGCCGCCACGCGCGTGGTCTTGCCGGCGTCGAGGTCGAAGCTCCACATCGCGAGGCCCGGCTGCTTGTTCCATGCCAGCTCGCCGGGCTGCGGCGAGAACTGCGCGGCCACGCGCACCTGTTCGTCGACCGAGACCGGTGCCGCCTCGAGCACCTGCACCGCGACGGGCGTGCGGTGGCGGTTTTCCACGACGTAGCCGCGCAGCACCTTGCGTTCGGCGCGCGTGCCGGCAAAGCCGCCCGTGCCCTGGTTGTCGCGCTCGGGCTCGGCCTGCACGCGCACCAGCTCGTCGCGGCCGAAGGAGAGCGTCAGGCGCGCGTCGCGCGGTGCCGTCCACTGGCCGCTGCCCACGAAGTTGCCGTCGCGGTAGAGCTGCAGCGGGCCGGCCGGCCACACGCCCGCGGGCTGCGCGAGTTCGGCGACTAGGAAGGCGCTCGGGTCGACGCGCGGGCTGGTGCGCGCGGCGAGCTTGGCCGTGTCCTCGTACTGGCCCAGCGCCATCGTCACGCGCTGGCCGTTGGAGGGCACGTCGATGCTTTGCGGCACCGCGAATTCGGTGGCGAAGCTGTTGTCGAACACGCTCACGTCGAACAGCGGCGCGCGGCGTTCCGCGAGCGCTTCCCTGGCGGAAGGCGCCGCCGCAACCGGTGCAGGCGCTGCCATGAAGGCCATGTCGGCCTGGGCGCGCTGCGGCGGCGGTTCGATGCCGATGCGCCACGCGCCCGGCGTGCGGCCCGCGGTTTCGCGGCGCGGCTGGCCGGTGGAGAGCACCAGCTTCACGCCGCGCCAGTCTTCGCCCGTGGCCTGCGCCACCAGCGCCTGGCGCTCGATGCGCACCTTCTGCGTGGCGGTGTCGAGCAGCGCGCGGTAGGTGGGCGTCCAGCCGGGGCCGTTGACCTGGTAGCTGAGCTTGACGTCGGCATCGGCGCTGGCGGCCAGCGTGACCGTCACGGCCACCACCTGCGCGCCGTTGCCTTGCGAGCGCGTGCGCTCGGCCAGCAGCGGGTTGAGCTGGCGGTCGATGTCGGTCTGCCTGCGCTGGATCTGGTGCTGCTTCAACAGCGAGTCCTGCCCGGTGCGGCGCATCGCCTCGGTCATTGCGGCGAGGTTGCGCGCATCCATCGGCGCACGGGCGCCCTGGGCCGATTCGCCGCTGCCGCCCGAGAGGCCCTTGAGATAGCCCGTGACCATGCCGAACGCATCGCTCTCGGCCTGCAGCGCGGCCTTCTGGTCTTCGAGCTCGCGGATGCGGCCGTCGAGCGCGCTGGTCGCGCAGCGCGCCGAGAGTTCGCGCGCCTCGCTGAGCACCGAGGTCTCGCCCACCCGCACCGATGCGCCGGCCGACACCTGCAGGCTCTGCACGTCCAGCCCCGCGGGCAGGCAGGCAAAGGTGACCGACCGACTGCCGGCCGCGACGCGCGCCACGCGTTCCACGGTGGCGCTGCCGGGGTAGACCTTGACCTGGGTGATGCGCGAGTCGGCCGGGGCCGGGGGCGGCACCTGGGCGCTGGCGCTCAGGACCAGCCAGCCGGCGGCGGCGACGGTGGCACGGAGAAGAAGGGCGGAGGACGGTGCTTTCATGAAGAGCCTTCGGAAGTGAATGGGTTTGCCTCCACTCATACGGACGGGCTCGTTCAACGGGGTTAAGGCGTTTTCAAAAAATTTTCACCGGGCGTGTGCTGTCGCCAATGCAACCGCAACGGGCTTCCCGGTCACGCGCGTGACGATGCGCGGAGGGGGCAGTTCGTAGAGTGACTCGACTGCATCGTCAACGCGCTTCCTTTCCACGGAGACTCTCCATGCTCGACGTCATCAAGACCATCAACCAAACAGCATCCTTCAACCGCTGGGCCGGCTTCGAGGTCCACCATGCCGCCGACGGCCAGGCCGAGCTGCGCATGAATTGGCGCGAGGAAGACATGGGCCAGTACGCCGGCTTCCTCCACGCCGGCATGATCGCCGCGCTGCTCGACACCGTGAGCGGCTACGCGGCCGCCACGCAGGCGGGCCGCGTGCTGGCCTCGCACTTCTCGGTGAACTGCATCTCGCCCGCCATCGGCCGCGCTTTCGTGGCGCGCGCCCGGGTGGTGAAGGCCGGGCGCAAGCAGGTGTTCGTCGCGGCCGAACTTTATGCGCAGCCCGAAGGCCAGGGCGAGGACGCGCTCAAGCTCGTGGCGACGGGGAACGCCATCCTGGTTCCGGTGGAAGAGAGTCAGCCGAAGCCGGCTGCTGCTTCGCCGCGCGCCTGAGCTTCAGCCCGAACAGCGGCCGCAGCCCGTTGAAGCGGCGGATCAGTCCGTCGGTCAACAGCCAGCAGCCGAGGAGGGTCAGCGCCACCAGCAGCGCGGGTTCCAGCACCGGGCCGAGCGCGAGGGGTGCCAGCGCAGTCACGCCGACGATGATCAGCGTCTGGTGCAGTACGTACCACGGGTACACCGATTCGTTGGCCCAGCGCAGCCAGGGCCATGGGCGGTTCAGGTGGCGGTGGCCGTGGCCCAGGATGGCGGCGACCGCCAGCCACAGGTAGAGCGTGCGCAATGCGTCCATGAGCGGGCCGGAGGCCGGACCCCGGGCGCCGAGCCGCAGCGCGATGAAGGTTGCGATCGCCGCCACGGCCAGCGCGAGCGACACCCGGCGCAGCCGCTCCAGTTCTTTCCAGACGCCCGTGTCCACGCCCATCCAGTAGCCGTAGAGGAACACGGTGAAGTAGATGCTGTGCAGGTAGAAGTCGCGCACCAGGTTGTGCGTGGGCGGGAAGTGCGAGGCCAGCAGCATCGTCCAGGCCAGCAGCGGCAACACCGGCAGCAACAGCAGCTTCCAGCCGCGCAGCCCGTTGAAGCTGCGGCGCACCCACTGGCCGGCCGCCGAATTCAACAGCGGCAGCGTCAGCGCGATCGCTGCCGTGTAGGCAAAGAGATAGGGCAGGTACCAGAGGTGGTTCCAGGTGATGCCGAACTCCGCGCCGTCGAAGGCCCGCTTCGGCCACGGCTCGGCCATCGACAGGTAGCGCAGCAGGAAGGCGCCGAAGCCCGGTGCCACCAGCCCGTCGGCAACGCCCTGTGCGTAGGCCTGGTAGGGCACGATCACCGCCATGCCGAAGACCAGCGGCAGCATCAACCGCACGCCGCGGCTGCGCAGCAGCGCCCAGGTGCCCTGGTGGCGGCTCAGGAAGCCGAGCGACACGCCCGAGATCAGGAACACCAGGTCCATGCGCCAGAGGTTCAGCACCCGCATCGGCCACTGCAGCCATTCGGCCGCATGCGGGCTCTTGAGGTGCCACGGCCAGTCGGCCACGTAATACATGCCCACGTGATAGAGGATCACGAACAGGAAGGCCAGTGCGCGCAGCGCATCGATGTCGTGGCGTCGGTGCGCGCCGGGCAATGGTGTGGTGGTCGGCAGGTTCATCGCGGGTCCTCGAAGCAGAAGATGGGGCGATGGTGTGGCCCGGTGCCGTGCCGCGGGACGGCGCCGGGACGGATGGCCCCCGTTTTGTGACGAGCGGCGGTCCCCAAGGGACGAAATTCGCCCGCCGGCGGTGCGGATGGCGAGAATCCCGGGCATGAGAGATTCCCGCAGGAACCTGTACGAGCGCTACGAGCCGATCCGCCGGTATGTCGAGGTGGGCTTCTGGATCGTGCTGATGGCGCTGCAGGCGGTGTTCAGCACCCTGGTGGCGGTGGTCGATGCCCGCTCCCGCACCGTGCCGCGCGCCACCTGGGAAATCGTCACCTGGGAAGGGTCGAGCCACCTGGTGCTGCTGGCGCTGATTCCGGTGCTGGTGGCCATCGAGCGCCGGCTGGCGCCGCTGGCGCCCGGCCGCTGGGTCCGCTTCCTGGCCGGGCATGCGGTCGCCAGCGTGGCTTTCAGCGTGGTGCACGTGGTGGCGATGTTCGGGCTGCGTGCGCTGGTCTATGCCATGGCTGGCGGCCGCTACGACTTCGGCGGCTGGACCGATCAGTGGGGTTACGAATACCTGAAGGACGTGCGCGTCTACGTCTCGATCATCTTCGGCATCTGGGCCTACCGGCTGTTCATGCTGCGGTTGCAGGGCGAGGCGCGGGTGCTCGATGCGCCGGAGGCGGGGGGCTCTGCCGAGGTCGAGGCCGCAGCCGAGGCGCCTGCCGAGCCCGAGAGCCCGCCCGCTGCCGCCGCCCGGCCCGAGCGCTTCCTGGTCCGCAAGCTGCGCCGCGAATTCCTGATCGCCGCCACCGACATCGACTGGCTCCAGGCCGAGGGCAACTATGTCGGCCTGCACGTCAACGGCCACGACTATCTGCTGCGCGCCACGCTCACCGACTTCCTGGCCCAGCTCGACCCCGCCCGGTTCGTGCGGGTGCACCGCAGCCACGCGGTGAACCTGGGGCGCGTCAAGGAGATCGAGCCGCTGGACGGCGGCGATGCCCGGCTGCACATGCACGACGGCGGCACGGTGCCCTGCAGCCGGCGCTATCGCGACGCGCTGCGCGCCGGCACGGGCTGATCGCCCAAAAAAAGAGGCCTGTTCCGGTGCGTGGATGCGCCGATATGGCTCATTTCGCACCATCAAAGAGCCTTCAGGCACCATTTTTGCTTTCTTGCGCCGTCGTCCCGAGCAATTCGGGTGCGATGCACCAATTCAAACCAAAAACTGCAAGAAGCTCCAATGGACGCACTCAAACAGGGCGCAGACGCGCTGTTCATCCTTCTCGGCGCGATCATGGTCCTGGCCATGCATGCCGGATTCGCCTTCCTCGAACTGGGCACCGTGCGCAAGAAGAACCAGGTCAATGCGCTGGTGAAGATCCTGGTCGACTTTTCGGTCTCGACCATCGTGTATTTCCTGGTGGGCTACGGCGTGGCCTACGGCACCCACTTCTTCGTGGGCGCGACCGAGCTGGCGGCAAGGAGCGGCTACGAGCTGGTGAAGTTCTTCTTCCTGCTGACCTTTGCCGCGGCCATCCCGGCCATCATCTCGGGCGGCATCGCCGAGCGCGCCAAGTTCTGGCCGCAGCTGATCGCCACCGCGGTGATCGTCGGCGTGGTGTATCCGCTGTACGAGGGCATTGCGTGGAACAAGGCCTTCGGCATCCAGGCCTGGATCGCCTCGGTCACCGGCCATGAGTTCCATGACTTCGCGGGCTCGGTGGTGGTGCACGCGGTGGGCGGCTGGCTCGCGCTGCCGGCCGTCATCCTGCTCGGCGCGCGCCGCAACCGCTACCGTGGCGACGGCTCGCTGAGCGCGCATCCGCCGTCGAACATTCCGTTCCTCGCGCTCGGCGCCTGGGTGCTGTGCGTGGGCTGGTTCGGCTTCAACGTGATGAGCGCGCAGAGCATCGACAAGATCTCCGGGCTCGTGGCCGTCAACTCGCTGATGGCGATGGTCGGTGGCACGCTGGTGGCGTTGGCCCTGGGCAAGAACGACCCCGGCTTCGTCTACAACGGCCCGCTCGCCGGGCTGGTGGCCGTGTGCGCCGGCTCCGACCTGATGCATCCGCTGGGCGCGCTGGTGGTGGGCGGCGTGGCCGGCGCGATCTTCGTGTTCATGTTCACGCTCACGCAGAACAAATGGAAGATCGACGACGTGCTCGGCGTGTGGCCGCTGCATGGCCTGTGCGGCACCTGGGGCGGCATTGCCGCCGGCATCTTCGGCACGCAGGCGCTCGGCGGCATCGGCGGCGTGAACGTCGGGGCGCAACTGATCGGCACCGCGATCGGCGTGGTCTGGGCGCTCGTGGGCGGTGCGGCGGTGTACGGTGCGCTCAAGGCCACGATGGGTCTGCGCCTGTCGCAGGAGGAGGAATACGACGGCGCCGACCTGTCGATCCACCACATCTCGGCCACGCCGGAGCGCGAGGTCAATTGGTGAGCACTGCACCATAAGTCGGCTTGGGCTATTCTCGGCGCCCCTATAACCCGCCCGAGGAGAAGAGCCCATGACAACACCCACCCGTTGGTTGCGCCGCGGCATTGCCGCATTGGCCGGCAGCGTGCTGATGCTTTCGTTTGCGGCGCAGGCCGGCGCCCCGCAGGTCAAGACCCAGGCGCCGGGCTTCTACCGCATGATGCTCGGCGACTTCGAAGTCACCGCGCTGTTCGACGGCACGATCGACCTCGAGCCCAAGAAACTGCTCACCAACACCACGCAGGCGCAGGTCGGCAAGCTGCTCGACCGCTCCTTCGAAAAGGACCTGGTGCCGACATCGGTGAACGCCTACCTCGTCAACACCGGCAGCAAGCTGGTGCTGATCGACTCCGGCGCGGGTTCGCTCTTCGGCCCCACGCTCGGCAACCTGCGCAACAACCTCCTGGCCGCCGGCTACAAGCCCGAGCAGGTCGACGACGTGCTCATTACCCACATGCACGGCGACCACGTCGGCGGCCTCATCACCGACGGCAAGCTGGCCTTTCCCAATGCCACGGTCCACGCCGGCCAGGAAGATGCCGACTTCTGGCTCAGCAAGGCCAACCTCGAGAAGGCCTCGGCCGAGATGAAGGGCTTCTTCCAGGGGGCGATGGCGTCGATGAACCCGTATGTCGAAGCCGGCAAGTTCAAGCCCCTGAAGGGCGACACCGAGCTGGCGCCCGGCATCAAGGCCGTGCCCGCCCACGGCCATACGCCCGGCCACAACGTCTACGTGCTCGAGTCCAAAGGCCAGAAGCTCATGCTGTGGGGCGACCTGATGCACGTGGCGGCCGTGCAGTTCGTGGAGCCGCAGGTGACGATCTCGTTCGACGTCGATTCGAAGCCGGCCGCAGTGGAGCGCAAGAAGGCGTATGCCGATGCGGCCAAGGGGCGCTACCTCGTGGGCAGCGCGCACCTGCCGTTCCCGGGGCTGGGGCACATCCGGGCCGAGGGGAAGAGCTACGTGTGGGTGCCGGTGGACTACCAGCAGGTGCGATAGATCGGCGCTCTGAAGCGTATTCGTCCTGAATACGCTTCTTTTTTGAAGCGTATTTGCCTAAAATGCGCTTCATGTGGATCTGGCAAGCCAAGAAATGGCCGCACTTCGAGGTCGACGCGCAGGCGCTGCAGCCTGCGCTGTCGGCGGCGCGTCTGGCGCAAGGGCGCATGCTGGGCGTGGCCGGCAACCTTCAACTCGTCGACCTCGGCGAACTCCAGCTCGGCGAATGGACACAGGAAGCCATTGCCACCGCGCAGATCGAGGGCGAGACGCTGCAGGTCAATTCAGTGCGTGCCTCGGCGGCGCGGCGTCTTGGCCTGACGCCCGCGAGCCGTCTGCCGAGAGACGCCCGTACCGAGGCCACGCTCGACATCGTTGAAGCCGCCGTCGCCCACTGGAATGAACCGCTCGCCGAAGCTTCGCTGCTCGATTGGCACGCGGCGCTTTTCCCCAACGGGCGCAGCGGCGTCACGCGCATCGTCACAGGCGCCTACCGCGTGCACGAAGACCCGATGCAGATCGTCACGCCGCGCCTTGGAAAACCCGACACGGTGCATTACGAGGCACCGTCCTCGCGCGATGTTCCCGCGCAGATGAAGGCGCTGCTCGAATGGTTCGAGGAAGGGCGCGAACATCCGAAAATCGACGGCATCGTACGCAGTGCCATCGCGCATCTGTGGTTCGAAACCATCCACCCGTTCGAAGACGGCAACGGCCGCATCGGCCGCGCGCTGAGCGACCTCGCGTTGGCGCAGGACCTGCGCAGCAACCAGCGCCTGTTCAGCATGTCGCAGCAGCTGTGGCTCGATCGCTCCGGTTACTACAGCCAGTTGCAGGCAGCCAGCGCACGGGGGGATATGGACGTCACGGCCTGGGTGCGCTGGTTCATCGGTTGTGTCGAAAAGGCGTGTTTCTCCACGTTGGCACAGATCCAGGCAGCGGGCGCCAAGGCTGGGTTCTGGGCTGGACTGGATACGGCGCACCCGCAACTCACGCCGAGCCAGCGCAAGGTGCTGAACAAACTCTATGACGCCGGTCCTGATGGATTCCTGGGCGGCATGAGCACGGAGAAGTACGTTGCCATTGCCGGCGTGTCGCGGGCGACGGCGTACCGGGAACTGACCGAGCTGGCGGCATCCGGATTGCTCGAAAGAACGGGGCAGGGCAAGGCGACGCGGTACGCGCTCATCCGTTCAAAGTAGCCGCGCGAAGCACAAACGCGCGGCCTGCGGCAAACTCACTCGACCGCCCCGCTTCATTCCAACAGCCCCATGACCCAATCCCCACCCGCCCTCGAAGTCCTCCCCCGCGACCTCTCCGCCTACCGCAAGGGCAACGTCGGCATCGACTACGTGCACCGCTTCGAGTCCGGCAAGYCCGGCCCGCATGTGCTGATCAACGCGCTGACGCACGGCAACGAAATCTGCGGCATGACCGCCGCCACCCACCTGCTCGACACCCAGGTGCGACCGAAGATCGGCACGCTCACCGTGAGCTTTGCCAACGTGGAGGCCTACGAGTCCTTTAACGAGGCGCTGCCTTTCGACAGCCGCCAGCTTGTGCACAACCTGAATCGCATCTGGTCGCCCGAATGGCTCGACGGCACCGAGGACAGTCCCGAGCTGCGCCGCGCCCGCGCGCTGCGCCCGGTGGTGAGTGCGGCCGACCACATCCTCGACATCCACTCCACCAGCCAGCCCGTGATTCCGTTCTGGGTGTACCCCGCCTTCGATCGCAACGCCGAGGTGGCGCTGGCCATCGGCCGCCCATCGGTGCACCTCGTGATGCCCGACGGCCTGGGCTCCGGCACGCCGCTGATCCAGCACGGCCGCCATGGCCAGACCGACGGCAAGGGCGTGGCGCTGGTGGCCGAATGCGGCCAGCACTTCCTGCGCTCGGCGTCGGAACTGGCCACCGCCATCTCGCTCGACTTCCTGGCGTACTTCGGCCTCATCGACAAGGACCCGGCCGTCCCGGCACCCGGTCCGCAGCGCCGTTTCGAGTTGCTGCAGACGCATGTCATCAAGTCCGCGGACTTTGCCTTCGTGCGGCCGCTGATCGGCTTCGAGACCTTTGCCAAGGGCGAGCTGATCGCCACCAACGGCCCGGACGAGATCCGCGCGCCGTGCGACGACTGCACGATCTTCATGCCCGCGCAGCGGGTGATCGTGGGGCGCGAGGCGGTGTACCTGACGAAGCCGATCTGAGGCTGGTCGGTCAGCAGATCAGCAGGTGCGTCGGCTTGCCTGCGGTGCTGTAGTCGGCGTGCCAGTAATGCGGGTCGTTGCAGAGGCTGAAGGCGGCCTCTGCATTCGCGTGACCGCTGCCGAAATGGTCGCGCAGGGTGACATGCACCGAGCCCGGATCGGGCCAGTCGACGCCGGCGTCGCTAACGCGGTTGCCTGAGGCGACTTCGGCGGCGACGATTTTCTGCAGGACGGGGTGCAGGCGGGTGTTGAGGAGGGTGAGCGTCTCGCGGCGGCTGGGGCGTTGCATCGACGGGTCGAGGCAGGCTTCGGTGAATAGGAGCTTGCTCTCGGCCATGGTTGGATGCACTGCCAGTGTCGAGTCAACTCAAGCTGCGATGAACAGCGCCGGGTCCACCATCGCCCGGTTCAGCATCACGGACCAGTGCAGGTGCGGCCCCGTCACGCGCCCGGTAGCACCGACTGCGGCCAACGGCTCGCCGGTCTTCAGCACATCACCCACCTTCACATCGACCCGGCTCAGGTGGCAATACATCGTCAGCAGGCCGCCGCCATGGTCGAGCCACACCGTGCCGCCGTTGAAGAAATAGTCGCCCGTGTCGATCACCCGCCCCGGCAGCGGCGCCAGCACCGGCGTGCCCGTACCGGCCGCGATGTCCATGCCGCTGTGCGGATTGCGCGACTGGCCGTTGAACACGCGGCGCAGGCCGAACGAGCTGGAGCGGCGGCCCGGTACGGGCACGCGCATCTGCAGGGAGGCGTCCGGCCGCATGTCGGTCAGCGTGGCCATCACGGTGGCCTGGTGGTCCCGTTCGCGCACATAGCGTGCTTCGTCCTCGGGCGACAGGTCGACCGTGCGCGGCGCCACGGTCAGGCGTTGCTCGCGGTATTGCTTGGGGGCCACCGTGTAGGCGATCTGTCGTTCGCTGCCGCTCTCGGCGCGCACCGCAATGCTTGCGTCGCCGGGCGTGGCCGCGAGCGGAATGCCCACCAGCGCCGTCCACTCGATCGCGTCGCCCAGCACGAGCAAGGGCACTTCGCCTGCAAAGGCCGCAGGGCGTTTGGCGCTCGGGCCAAGCGACAGGCGTGCCACGCCGCCCGGCACCTGCGACGCGTGCGGCCAGACATCGGGGTGCCGTGGCTTCGGCTTCGCAGGGGCCGCAGCGCTGACGTGCGTTGCGGGCAGCGCCAGCAGGCCCAGCGCGCCGAGCAATGCGCTGCGGCGATTCAGAGCGACGGGCAAGAGGAGGTTGGGGAAATGGGATCGGTTGCGCATAGGAAGGGATCGAATGAAATGGGTTCTGTTCTGTCGTGCCGCCGCGTTACCCGAGCCAGGTGCCGGGTGCCAATCCGTCCAGCGTGTGCGGCCCGATGGCGGCGCGAATCAGGCGGAGGGTGGGAAGCCCCACGGCGGCGGTCATGCGCCGGACCTGACGGTTGCGGCCTTCGCTGATCGCCAGTTCCAGCCATGCGGTGGGAATGCTCTTGCGCTCGCGAATGGGCGGTTGTCGTGCCCACACGTCGGGCGGCGGGTCCAGCAGGCGCGCGCGGGCCGGACGCGTGAGGCCATCGTTGAGCTGTACGCCGCTGCGCAAGGCGGCAAGCGCAGCGTCGGTCGGCACGCCTTCCACCTGCACCCAATAGGTCTTTTCCATCTTGAAGCGCGGATCGGCGATGCGCGCCTGGAGCTGGCCGTCGTTGGTGAGCAGCAGCAGGCCCTCGCTGTCGGCATCGAGGCGGCCGGCGACGTAGACGCCGGGGATGTCGATGAAGTCCTTCAGGCCGCGCCAGCGGCCTTCGGGTGTGAACTGGCTGAGGACGCCGTAGGGCTTGTTGAAGCGGATCAGGCGGGAAGGGCTCGGAAGATTCATCAGTGCACAGGATAGCCGGGGTCTGCGGCTGGTAGCCGTCAGGCGGCGACGGCAGGCCACATGAAGTGGCGTAGCCGTCCTGCAACGAGAACCCCTTTCGCGCGACTCCAATCTGCCTCTATTGTCGAAATTGATTCATCGAACAACACGGAGTCGGAAATGACGATGCGAAGTTTCAACAGGTTGGCGTGGGTCGCGGCTGCGGGCGTCGTGGCGGCCGGGTGCAGCAGCACCTCGCTGCGTGTGGGCGGTGCGCCGGATGCGAGCGTCAAGAACTGCGTGACGGCCGCGGCGCGCGAACTGCGAGTGCCGCCGGGGAGCATCGCCGTGGACAGCGGCTCGACGCCGCGCGACGGCGTTTACACGATCAATCTGAAGGTCGGGCCGCAGGGGCGCTCGGCGGTGTGCACCACGGACGAAAACAGCGCGGTGCTGGGCGTGGTCTACAAGCGGCCGGAGTAAGCAATAAAAAAGCCGGGGCCATTGCGGCCCCGGCTTCGTGTGCGATGGCAGTTCGCGGGTCGGGCTACTTGCCCCAGCTGTCCCGCATCCCCGCAGCCCGATTGAACACGCGCTGGCCCTCGGCGTCGGTCTTCGTATCGAGCACGAAGTACCCGTGCCGCTCGAACTGAAACGCCGTTCCGCCTTCAGCCTTGGCCAGTGACGGTTCTGCATACGCCAGGCAGATCTCCAGGCTCTGCTTGTTCAGTTCATCCAGCAACTCCCCGCTCCCCGGGTTGGCCGCAGCAAACAGCCGCTCATACAACCGCACCTCCGCCTGCACGGCATCCGCCGCAGCCACCCAGGTGATGTTGCCCTTCACCTTGATCGCATCCGCGCCGGCCGTCCCGCTCTTGGTGTCCGGCACCAGCGTGGCCTGCACTTCGACGAGCTTGCCGTCCGCGTCCTTGGTGCCGCCGGTGCATTCGATGACGTGGCCGTATTTCAGCCRCACCCTGTTGCCCGGGAACAGGCGGAAGAAGCCCTTGGGCTGCACTTCTTCATAGTCGGTGCGTTCGATCCACACCTCGCGGCCGAGCTTGAACTCGCGCTTGCCCATTTCGGGGTGGTGCGGGTGCACGGGGGCGGAGCAGTCGTCGAGCACGTCGTCGCCGCCCATCAGGTCGCCCCAGTTCGTGATCACCAGCTTGACCGGGTCGAGCACGGCCATGGCGCGCGGGGCTACGGGATCGAGGGTGTCGCGCAGCGCGGCCTCGAGGCTGGCGTAATCGATCCAGCCGCCGGACTTGGTGGTGCCGCTGCGTTCGCAGAACAGGCGCAGCGCCTCGGGCGTGTAGCCGCGGCGGCGCAGACCGGCAATGGTGGGCATGCGCGGGTCGTCCCAGCCGTCGACGTGGCCGTCTTCGACCAGCTGGCGCAGCTTGCGCTTGCTGGTGAGCACGTGGGTCACGTTGAGGCGCGCAAATTCGTACTGGCGCGGGTGCGGGCTGGCGACCAGGCCGCCTTCGGCCAGGCGGTCGAGCAGCCAGTCGTAGAAGGGGCGCTGGTCTTCGAATTCCAGCGTGCAGATCGAATGGGTGATCTGCTCCAGCGCGTCTTCGATGGGGTGCGCATAGGTGTACATCGGGTAGATGCACCACTTGTCGCCGGTGTTGTGGTGGGTGGCCCGGCGAATGCGATACAGCGCGGGGTCGCGCATGTTGATGTTGGGGCTCGCCATGTCGATTTTCGCGCGCAGCACGGCGGCGCCGTCCGGCAACTGGCCGTCGCGCATGGCGCGGAAGCGCGCGAGGTTTTCTTCCGGCGTGCGGCTGCGGAAGGGGCTGTCGGTGCCGGGGGTGTTGAAGTCGCCGCGGCTCGCGCGCATCTCGTCGGGGCTTTGCTCGTCGACGTAGGCGAGGCCGGCGCCGATCAGGTACTCGGCGGCTTCATACATGAAGTCGAAGTAGTTGCTCGCGAAGTACTCGTGCGGCTGCAGGGTGCCGGGGGCGCTGGGGCGGTCGGCCAGGTAGGTTTCGTAGCCGAGCCATTTCACCGCGTCGCGGATGGAGTCGACGTATTCCTGCTCTTCCTTCTCCGGGTTGGTGTCGTCGAAGCGCAGGTGGCTGACGCCGCCGTACTCCCTGGCCAGCTCGAAATTGAGCCAGATGCTCTTGGCGTGGCCGATGTGCAGGTAGCCGTTGGGCTCGGGCGGAAAACGCAGGCGCACTTTGGCCGGGTCGGTCATGCCCTGGGCGTGGTGGGCGGCGCCGCCGGGGGAGCCGCCCCATTTGCGGCCAGAATAGGCGCCCTGTGCGAGGTCGTTCTCGATCACGTGGCGCAGGAAATTGCTCGGTGCAGCGGTCGTTTTGGCGCCGTTTTTGTCGGTCGGGGAGGTCATTGCGGCATTCTAGAGGGCACCCCCGGCGGGTTACTTTTGGCAACGTTCTTCACATTGCCCGGTGCACCCCCTTTGCATTTGCCGCGTTCAATACACACATGGGCGGTCCACACCCGGACGCAGCCCGCCGAAACAAGGAGTCCAACATCATGAGCCCCACACGTTCTACTTTCTTCAAATGGGCCGCCACAGGCCTGGTGGCAGCCGGCGCATTGTTTGCAGCCACTTCGGCCAGCGCCCGCGGCGACGTGAGCTGGTCGGTCGGTGTCGGCCTGCCGGGCGTGGCCGTGGGCGTGGGTGCCCCCGCCTACTACCCGGCCCCGGTCTATGCGCCGCCGGCCCCTGTGTACTACGCGCCGCCAGCCCCCGCGTACTACGCGCCGCCGCCGCCGGTGTATTACCGTCCGGCCCCGGTCTACTACGCCCCGCCGGCTTATTACGGCCCGGGCTACTACGGTCGCGGCTACTACCGCGGTCATGGCCACGGCCACGGCCACTGGCGCTAAACAGCCACACCGATCGTGACTGAATGAAAAAAGCCGGCCCCCCACAGGGCCGGCTTTTTCGTGGGCGTGCGCCGGCAAATTTCACATGGCGCGAAACAGATGGGCGTAGAGCCGGCTGACGGGAATCTTCTCGGGCCGGCCGCGCAGGACGAGGTGCAGCTTGCCGGCCTCGTCGCGGTGCACCGATTCGATGGCCGCGCTGCGCACCACCACCGCCCGATGCACCTGCCAGAAGGTGTCGGGGTCCAGCTGGGTCAGCAGCTGCTTCAGGGGCGTGCGGATCAGGTATTCGTGCGTGGCGGTGAGCACGCGCAGGTACTTGTCGGCGGCCTCGAAATACAGCACCTCGTCGATGGGCACCATGCGCACGGTGCTGCCGCCGGCATCGCTGGCGGCAATCATGCGCAGCGGGGCGGGCGCTGCGGTGGCTGCGGGCATGGCTGCACCGGCGCCGGCGGCGGTGAGCACCTGGCGCCATTGCGCGAGCGTGCGTTCGAGCGCTTCGTCGGCCACGGCGGGCGAGGGTGAAGGCTGCTGTGCCGCCAGCGCCTGCTGCAGCCGCAACACGGTCTTGCGCAGGCGCTCGGGCTGCACGGGCTTGAGCACGTAGTCGATGGCCTGGGCCTCGAAGGCGCGCGCGGCGTATTCGTCATAGGCGGTGACGAACACCAGTTGCGGCATGGGCGCTTCGTCGGTGGGCCAGCTGTCGGCCAGCTCGGCGGCGGCGCCGAGGCCATCGAGGCCGGGCATGCGGATGTCGAAGAACAGCACCTGCGGCAGCAGGCGTAGCGCCTCGCGCACGGCGCTGCGGCCGTCGCCGGCGGTGGCGACGATCTGCAGTCCGGGCCATGCGGCGGCCAGCTCGGCCTTGAGGGCCTGCGCCAGCAGCGGCTCGTCTTCGGCAATGAGGGCGGTGGGGTTCATCGGGGTTGTCGTTGCGTTCATGCGGGCAGGGGAAAGCTCAGCGTGGCGCAGGTTCCGCCGGCGGGGGCAGCCGCCAGGCGGACATGGCCCTGCGTGCCGTACACGGTGGCCAGCCGTTCGCGCACCTGTTCGAGCCCGAAACCGCTGCCTTCCGAAGGCAGCGCGGCATCGAGCCCGACGCCGGTGTCGCTCACTTCGATCACGAGGCGGTCTGCGTCCTTGTGCGCGCGTACCGTGATTTCGCCGCCTTCGACCTTGGGCTCGAGCCCGTGGCGGATGCTGTTTTCCACCAGCGGCTGCAGCAGCAGCGGCGGCACGGGCAGGTCGCGCAGCTCGTCCGGCAGGTCGAGCGTGTAGCGCAGGCGCTCGCCCATGCGCACCGACATCAGCTCGAGGTAGTCGCCGAGCCGGTCGAACTCGACCGAGAGCGGATGGGCCAGCGCGCGCGAGCCGTTGAGCGTCATGCGCAGGTAGCTGTTGAGGCGGTCGAGCATGGCCACGGCGCGCGGCGGGTCGACGGTGATCAGCACGCGCAGGTTGGCCAGGGTGTTGAAGAGCATGTGCGGCTCGAGCTGGGTTTCGAGCAGCTTGAGGCGTGCCTCGGTGGCATTGCGCTGCGCCAGGTCGAGCTGGCTTTGCATGTGCTTGCTCTTGCCGAGGCTGTAGAAGAAGAAGCTCATCCCGATCGCCGCGATGATGGTGATCGTGATGCCGGTGGCCAGCTTGTGGCCCTTGAGCTCAAGGAAGTCGAAGGTCGGTGCGCCGATCCAGGCATCGCCGACGAGGTTGCCGATGAAGAAGCCGACGGCCACGCCCGCCACGATCAGCAGCATGCCCCACGGCCACTCGGGCCAGAGGGACTCGCGGTGCCCGCTGATGAGCAGTCGGCCGCCGTCGATGAACAGCCAGGCCACGATGCCGATCGACATCGAATACACCATGTGGGCGACCCAGTTGCCGCCGCCGGTGATGGTCAGCAAGGTGGCGATGAGGCAGTTGAAGACAGCGGTGATCAGGCCATGCCGCAGCATGGACTTCAGGTTTTCGGCACTGAACCTGTTTCTTGCAGTAGCAGCAGTCTGCTCCACGCTCACCGGTGGTCCCCGGCGTCCAGCGCGCGGCGTTCGCGCTCCACCAGCCTGTCGTAGAAGCCGCCGCCGGGCGCCACGAACCAGACGACGGCGCCGTGGATCAGCAGGCCCAGCCCCCAGCCCATGAGCGGGTACATCGCCCAGGTGCGGCCGTTGGCGGCCGAGATCGTGACGAGGCCGAGGTTGACCACCACGTAGACGAAGGCGTGGATGTACCAGCCCATCTTGGCGCCGGCGCGGCGGCGGGCGAGCTTCTCGATGTCGGGGCGGGAGGCGTTCGATGTGGTGGGGTTCATGACAACTCCTTGATTTGAACCGGAACGAAATCGGGGGCGGACGGCTGCGGCGATGGCACCGATTGCAGGGCCGCGCGCTGCCGGAGCTCTTCGGTGGTCTCCCCCGGCCCGTCGGGGCGCCAGCCCGGCGGCCGGACGAGGTAGCCCGCGAAGGCGCGCACCGAACGCGCCGAACGCAGGTCGCGCAGCAGCGCGCGCCAGTGCGTGAACTCGATCTCGAGGAGGTTGTGCGAGGTGATCGGGTTCACCAGTCCGTAGCGGCAGGGCAGGTCGGCGCGCTCCGGAATGTAGGTGCCGAACAGCCGGTCGAACACGATCAGCACGCCGCCGTAGTTGCCGTCCAGGTATTCGAGGTTCGAGGCGTGGTGCACGCGGTGGGCCGAGGGCGTGTTGAGCACCCATTCCAGCGGCCCGAGGCGTGGAATCCAGGCTGCATGAATCCAGAACTGGTACAGCAGGTTCAGCGTGAGCATCAGCAGGATCACCTTCGGCGGCATGCCCAGGAGCGGCGCCAGCATGAAGAAGAGCAGCGTGCCGGTGAGCTTGCCGGTCCAGCCGAAGCGGTAGGCGGCCGACAGGTTGAGCTGGTTCGGCGAATGGTGGATGGCGTGGGTGCACCAGAACCAGCGCACCCGGTGCGCCGCGCGGTGGTACCAGTAGTAGCAGAACTCCTGGCCGATGAAGCAGGCGGCCCAGCCGGTCCAGTGATCCATCGGCAGGGTGAAGAGCCGGTGGTTCCAGAACCAGTCCATGGCGCCGGTCCAGAAGGCCACCGGCAGCAGCCAGCGCAGCGGGTATTCGCGCACCAGGAAGTCGACCACCGAGACGCCGGCCGCCTTCCAGTCGTAGCTGCGCCAGCCGTTGCGCCAGGAGAGCACCAGCGCCTCGGCGATCGAGGCGACGAGCACCACCGTGATGGAAATCTTGAGGATCAGAAAGAGCACGTTCATGGCAGTTCCTGGCGGGAGGCTGGGGCTGGAATCTTAGGCTGCGCGGGCGCCGGCGGCCATGGCGTCGGTGGCGATGGCCAGCCTCCACAGGCGCACGGCACGTGCCGCGAAGATGCCGCTGAAGGCGCCGTACAGCACGGGAATCGCGATGGCGAAGCTGGCCTGCTGGCGCAGTTCGGGGTGCATGGCCAGGGCCACGCCCACGACGTACTTGGTGAAGAAGATGCCCATCATGAGCATCAGCGGCACGGCGCTGCCGGCCACGTGGAACTCGCGGGCCGCCGCGTCGTAGCGCGTGGTGGCGGGCAGCGGGCGCTGCAGCACCAGGGCGATCAGCACGACCGCGGCGGCTGCCCAGCCGAGCAGGGCGCCGAGCGAGTCGCCGAAGGCCGAGAGCACGCCGAACACCGACAGCGCGGTCATGGCGATGGGCATCACCGTGACCTTGGCGAGGCTCACGCTGCCCGACAGCAGCTGCCTGGCGCCGAGCCAGACGAGCAGCACGAAAACGGCGAACACCCACTTGGGGGTGTGGAGGATGATCTGCAGCAGCATGGCGGTTCTCCGGTGAAATGAAAGGTGAAGGAAAGCTGAAAAAGAGGGCTGGGGAATCGATGGAACGGACTTTGCCGGCGCCAGTCCCCGCCGGCCACCCGCATGCGACGAAACGCAGGATGGCGGCGCGAACCGCATCCGGCCGGCGTGAACTGCAGCCGCTGCGCCGGCAGCTTTACCGCCGCTTTACGGCGCAGCAAACAGCGGGACTACCATTCGGCGCTGTACTCTAGGTCGCACCTCTGGACCCCCTTCGCACGCATTGCCCATGGCCCCCCAAATTTCCCCCGAGCCCCTGCCGCCCACCGTGTCTGCGACACATCCACCGGCTCGCAGGCGCCGCTGGGTCGGGGGGCTGTTGACCTTGCTGCTGCTCGCGGCCCTGGGAGGCGGTGCCTGGTACCTGATCCAGCGTTCGAAGACGCCAGTCGCCGGCGCCGGCGGACCTCCTGGCGGCGGTGGCCCGGGTGCCGGCCGGCCGGGCGGTGGGGGCGGACGGGGCGGCGGCGGGGCCTCCAGCACGGTCGGCGTCGCCACCGCGCGGCAGGCCGACATTCCGGTGCAACTCGAGGCGCTGGGCACGGTCACGCCGCTGGCCAACGTCACGGTGCAGCCGCAGGTGTCGGGGGTGCTCACGGCGGTGCTGTTCCAGGAGGGGCAGATGGTCAAGAAGGGCGAGGTGCTCGCCACCATCGACCCGCAGCCGTTCCAGAATGCGCTGGCGCAGGCCGCGGGCGCGCGCCAGCGCGACGAGGCCCAGCTGGCCGCCGCGCGCGTCACGCTGCAGCGCTACCAGACGCTGCTCGGGCAGGACTCCATCGCACGGCAGGACGTGGACACGCAGGCCGCGCTGGTCAAGCAGCTCGAAGGCACCGTCACCATCGACCGCGCCAACGAAGACGCCGCCAGGCTCAACCTGACCTGGAGCCGCATCACCGCGCCGTTGAGCGGGCGCATCGGCCTCAGGCCGGTGGATGCGGGCAACTACATCTCGACCGGCAGCACCACCGGCGTGGCCGTCATCACGCAGATCGCGCCGATCGACGTCGAATTCGCCGTCCCGCAAGACCGTGTGCCCGAGATCCAGGAGCGAATCGCCCAGGGCGCGAAGCTCGATACCACGGCCTTCGACCGCACCCGCACGCGCCAGCTCGCGCTGGGCACCTTCTCCACGCTCGACAACCTGGTCGACACGCAGACCGGCACCGTCAAGTCGAAGGCGCGCTTCTCGAATGCCGACGGCGCGCTGTTCCCGAACCAGTTCGTCAACCTGCGGCTCCTGCTGCGCACCGAAAGCAGTGCGGTGGTGGTGCCGGTCACGGCACTGCGGCACGGGCCCAACGGTGACTATGTCTATGTGGTGAACGAGGACAGCACTGTCTCGCAGCGCCCCGTGACGCGCGGCGAATCGAGCGTGGACAACGTGGCGATCATGTCGGGCCTGAAGGCCGGCGAACAGGTCGTGACCGAAGGCGGCGACCGGTTGAAGGATGGTGCACGCGTGCAGACCTCCGTCGACCGGCCGGCCACGCCGGCGTCGGGTGCCGCATCGGGCGCCCATCGCGGCGGACGGCGGCAGGGTGGCGGCGGGCCGAGGGCCGCTGCCTCGGCGCCGGCAGCCACCGCCCCGGCG